>CAIJME010000194.1 GCA_903821625.1 uncultured Sphingobacteriales bacterium
AATCCATTAGGTTCAGCTGCCGGATATGGATCTTCTTTTCCTTTGAACCGTACCATGACCACCGAGTTATTAGGGTTTGATTCGCTAAATTATAATGTAGTTTATGCACAAATGGGCCGTGGAAAAACTGAACGGATTCTGACACAGGCCATGTCATCAGTGGCAGCAACTTTAGCAAAACTGGCAATGGATGCTTGTATTTTCATTAATCAGAATTTTGCATTTATAAGCTTTCCAGATGAGCTAACCACTGGTTCGAGCATCATGCCACATAAGAAAAATCCGGATGTTTTTGAACTGATCCGTGCAAGATGTAATAAGATACAGGCTTTACCCAATGAGATCGCTCTGATGACTACTAACCTGCCATCAGGCTACCATCGCGATCTTCAATTGCTGAAGGAAAATCTATTTCCGGCATTTAAGTCTTTAAATGAGTGCCTGGAAATGACCGCCTTTATGCTTCAGTCTATTCGTATTAAAGAGGATATTCTGAAAGATGAGAAATATGCTTATTTGTTTAGTGTGGATGCGGTAAACGCAGAAGTATTGAAGGGTATACCATTCCGTGAAGCCTATAAAAATGTTGGTGCAGCCATTGAAAAAGGTCAATTTAAAGCGCCTTCAGGTGTAAAGCATACCCATGAAGGCAGTATTGGGAATTTGTGTAATGAGCAGATCCGCGACTCCTTTAATGGGGTCTTAACCGGTTTTAATTTTGAGAAAGTTGAAAAAGCGATCCGTGCATTAATTGTCTGATATTAACTAAAAGAATTTAATCAAATAGGTCTTTAAAAGATCCATCATAGAATGAATATATCCAGATTAGCAAATACACTTGAGGGTTCAGAAATTATAAAAATTGCAGGCGAGATCAATGAGCTTAAGCGTCAAGGTGAGCAGATTGCTAACTTAACTATCGGTGATTTTGACGCTAATATTTATCCGATTCCGGATGAGCTGAAAGCAGGAATTGTAGATGCATATCAAGATAATCAGACTAATTATCCACCGGCAGAGGGTGTTGCTGTGTTGCGTGAGAATGTTTCGGCATTTTTGAAGGAGCGCTTCGGATTGGACTATAACAGCAAGCAAATTTTGGTTGCGGGTGGCTCTCGTCCTTTGATTTATGGCACCTATATGGCATTGATTGATCCTGGAGATAAAGTGATTTTCCCAACGCCTTCATGGAATAATAATCATTATTGTCGCTTTACAGGTGCAGAACAAGTTCCCGTAATCACCACTGCGGATAATAATTTTATGCCCAAGGCTGATGATATCAGGCCTCATTTAAAAGGTGCAACCTTACTGGCATTATGTTCTCCATTGAACCCAACCGGAACCATGTTTGCGAAAAAAGACCTGGAAGAGATATGTGACTTAGTTATCGCAGAGAATAAGAGACGTGCAACAGATGAAAAGCCATTGTATATCATGTACGATCAAATCTACTCTCTCCTTACTTTTGGTGATCAGTTTCATTATGACCCCGTAAGCCTTAGACCTGAGTTGAAAGATCATGTAATTTATATTGATGGAATTTCTAAATGTCTTGCTGCAACAGGAGTACGCGTTGGATGGGCATTCGGTCCGGAACAGGTGATCGATAAAATGAAAACTATCGTGGGTCATGTGGGAGCATGGGCACCTAAGCCAGAGCAGATTGCAACAGCTAAATTTCTAACCCAGCCAGTGGAATTAAATAACTACCTGACTAGCTTCAAAGCGAAGGTTCAAAAAAGTTTAGATGCACTTTACCAGGGAATAATCCAGCTAAAAGCCGATGGCTTTGCAGTGGATGCCATTAATCCAATGGGTGCAATTTATCTGACAGTAAAGGTTGATTATATCGGAAAAACTACACCAGAAGGTGAGGTTTTGAAAAATAGTGCAGATGTTAATTTTTACCTGATCAAAGAGGCTAAAATGGGCATTGTACCTTTTTCTGCATTTGGTACTGATAATAGCGTGAATTGGTTTAGAGCATCTGTTGGAGGGTGTTCTCTTGAGGATATTCAGAAAATGATCCCAAGAATGAGACTAGCTCTCAGTAAGTTGAACTAAGGGTAAGCCAATAATGTCACTCTTTGCAAGGTTGTACAAAGGTTGGATTGTACTTAATTTATTGCGCAATTTCACGCTAATCGGAATAAATGACTAGCTAGTATTCATCATTTGTCAAGATTAACCAGCATTTTGGATTGATTTTAATTAATTTGTACAAAAAAACTATACATGCTTTTAGGCACTCTTTATCTTATTCCCGTTCCATTGGCAGAAAATGCATCTGCAAAATCATTTACTCCATATCTTGTCGATACCATTAATCACATAAATGAATATATCGTTGAGAATAGTAAAACTGCGCGTAGATTTCTTAAGGAGGCCGGTTTAAAAACCCCGCAGAGTGAACTTATTATTCATGATTATGGCAAGCATAACAGAGATGGTAATATTCAAGAATTTTTTAAGGGCTTGTTATCGGGTAAAGATGTGGGTCTGATGAGTGAGGCTGGCTGTCCGGCCGTTGCTGATCCGGGAGCAGAAATTGTGGCCTTTGCCCATTCAAAAGGGATAAAAGTTATTCCATTAGTTGGACCCAGTTCCATATTGCTTGCATTAATGGCTTCTGGTTTTAGCGGACAGAGTTTTACATTTCATGGTTATTTGCCGATTGATAAATTACAACGGGCCAATAAGGTTAAGGAGTTAGAAAGCGTGGCAGAGCGACATAGCCAGACTCAGATGTTCATCGAAACGCCATTCCGCAACGATTCGATGCTAGAGGAGGTATTAAAAAGCTGTAAGCCTGAAACAAGATTATGTATTGCCTGCGACCTGACCTCAGAAAGTGAATTCATTCAGACAAAAACTATCAGGGAATGGAAGCTGAAGATTCCGCAATTACATAAACGTCCTGCTATATTTTTGTTGTTTAAGAAATAGTAAAAAGAGTAATTCGTACTTTTTGTTTGATTATTCAATTTGATGACAACATTAACGTCATCTCGAACACGTTAAATGGTTTCCCTTTTAAAAACTTTGAATCGTGGAGAGATCTGCAGATCAGATCTCTGTTTTACTCAACAGATTCCTCTTCGTTCCTCATTCGGAATGACGTCCATTTTAACGTTTTTTCAATCACCTGCGCCAAGTTTTAATTAAGCGATACTGTTGAGAGGTATAGAAATCTGTTGATCATAACTTTAATTTATTCATCTTGATTTTCTACCTACCTCATCGGGATCAAGTTTGGTTATGATTTTATTATTCGATTATCAACCATGTATCGTTTCCGATTTCCCGTAATTTTGTATAACCTTAGCTTCATACTCTAGAAATTCTTTCCAGCGTTTTTCTACATCGATTCCTTCAGCATACTTTCGAGCAAGCCCAATGAACATGGTATAATGCCCAGCTTCACTGACCATCAGTTCATAATAGAACTTGGAAAGTTCTTCATCATTGATATGCTCAGACATAACTTTGAAACGTTCACAGCTTCGGGCTTCGATCATGGCAGAGAATAAGAGTCGGTCAATCAATTGATCATGTCTGCTTCCGCCTTTGATTACAAATTGTAAGAGTTCATTCACGTAATGATCTTTTCGTTCTCTACCAAGCACAAATCCCCTGGCAAGAATCAGATCATGTACCCTTTTAAAATGATCCATTTCCTCCTGTACCAAGAGGGCCATCTCCTGTACCAGGTCAGATAGATTTGGATTTTGAACAATAAGCGTAATAGCATTACTGGCAGCCTTTTGCTCGCAAAAAGCATGGTCAGTCAAAATCTCCTCAATATTACTTTCAACCACATTCTTAACCCAAAGCGGGTCGGTTGGGAGTTTCAGTTTAAGTATGGTTTTTTCGTTACTCACAGTCTTTTTATAATTCTTACAACGTCTTTAATGCAGAGATAATTATGAATATTAACGATATAAATTCTTACTATCAATGAATTTAAGCACTTTGTCAGGTACAAAATAATGCACATTATTACCTTCTTTAACAGCTTTCCGAATAAACGTGGCTGATAATTCCATGAGAGGAGTTTCTGTAATTGTTATGGAAGGATGGTCCTTGAATTCTTGTATTTCAAAACCGGGTCTTGGATAGATATAAATATGATAATCCCGTAGAATCAGTTCATAATTTTTCCATTTCTTGATTGAGTTTAAATTGTCTGAACCCATAATTAGACTGAATTCATGCTCTGGATATTTTTCATGAAGAAAAGTTAACGTATCAATGGTATAAGATGGTTGGGGTAGTTTTAGTTCCACATCGCTAACCCTAATATTCATTGTTTCTTCTGTTGCGAGTTTTGTCATTTCCAG
>CAIJME010000195.1 GCA_903821625.1 uncultured Sphingobacteriales bacterium
AGGTTCTGCGAGGGCTGGGTCTGTAATTGCCGCACCAGTCAATGCGGAACAACGGTTATTAAAGGTCTGTGCTAGCGTGGCGGATAAAAATAATTGGATTTCATTTTAATATCCGTTTTGTGCGGCATTGCCTGCCGGTAGAGAGGGATAACACGGACACAGTCTTTCAAAAAATAATTTTCCATCTAAAATCTAATGTCATCCCGAAACCTGCACTTCAGCAGCTGAGGGACCTTTGTAAAACTGTCATAAATACATTCTATGTAGCTATTTTTGGAAAAGCACACGCGAAACGCTTGCGCCAGTACTGGGCTCATCGCACGTTTAGGCATTTACTTGAATGCTATAAAAGAAAGCCTATTTTTGATTTTCTTTAGTCCAGACCTCATAAATCGGATTTCCGGTAGAGCTTAACCCAGAATGATGCCAGTTGCCGTCCACTAATTTCCCATCAAAAGAAAGTGAAGCCCCAACCCGACTATTATCACGGGAGAAAAATTCAATCTTCTCAGTATATTTTCCTTTTTCAAAGGTGTAGGAGCCTCCACCAGTGCCAAAGAACTCCTTCGTTTCAGCATTGATAGCAGCCCATTGAAACCTTGAGCCGGTTAGCACTTTCAGAGTTTTTCGGGCTCTTGGCTGACTATAAGTAATCTTACCATCCTGCATCCTTCCTGACATACGCCAGGTACCTGAGAGATTTCCCTGCACCTTATCCAACAAATTCCAGACAGCTTTTTTACCACTAAGATCTGAACTTAGTTTATCCTTCTTGATCATAAAACTATAGTTGATCTTCTGCCAGATCTGATCCTTATCCACCGTATTAAATTCAACAGTAGCGATAAGATCACTCCCTGAAAATTGATAGGTTCCCCCTCTGCTCTGAATGAACTCCTTATTTACCTGATCAAAAATGGTATGCATAAAATATCCGTCAGATAATAACAATACCTGCTCAATAGTACCTTCTTGAGTTTGCCAGGCACCATTGATAATGCCTCGATTTAAACTATTACCTGGTTTGAAACTACTCAGGCAAACAATGAACCCAATAAATAGTAATTTGATGTTCTTTAGCATACCGATCTGATTTTAACATTAAAAATAAGTATAATCGAAGACAAAAACCTGTTTAGAGTAATTGATAAATTTCAGATTAGTTTTTTGGGAATCGATGAACAATTTTAACTGTACAAAAAGCAAAAAAATAATGACTATTAAACAAGCTTCTCAATAGAGTTCCAGATGATTCTCAAACTGGAAATGATTACTAATACCCCAACCCCGATAAACATCTTTTTAAGTGGCAATTTCCCGGCCAGCCTGGCAGCAATTGGTGCAGCAACCACTCCGCCAACAATTAGACCCAAAACAGTTTGCCAATGGCTAACGCCCAATATGATAAAGAATGTAAGTGCACTGGCCATAGTCACGAAAAACTCCGTCAAACTCACTGAACCAATCACATATTTGGGTGTACGGCCTTTAGAGATTAATGTACTGGTAACCAATGGACCCCAGCCACCTCCGCCAAATGAATCTAGAAAACCTCCGGCACCAGCCAGCCAGCCTGCATGCTTAACTTTCTGTGCTTTTCTTTTTTCTTTGAAGGCGTTGGTTAATATCCTGACCCCAAGAAGCAGGGTATATCCCGAAATAACAGGCCTAATCCATTGCGAAAAATTATCTCCTGCATAACCCAGAAATATGGCCCCTATGATTGCACCCAGAACACCCGGAATAAGCAGGGTTTTGAATAATTTCATGTTTACATTTCCAAAACGGTAATGGCTGAAACCGGAAGCTCCGCTTGAAAACATTTCTGCCGTATGAATACTTCCCGAGATTACTGCCGGGTTTAATCCTCCAGACAATAGAAGAGTAGTTGAAACCACGCCATAACCCATACCTAAAGCACCGTCAACAATCTGCGCACAAAACCCAACCAGCAGCATCCACATAAATTTATCATCTATCTGCTTAGAGAGATCTTTACTTAATTCTACAACAGAGGTATAACCGACATAGGAGTAAACTGAATAGGCAATAAAAAGCATCGCCAAACTAAATAATGATAGGTAAGCGATTCTTTTCCACTTTCTTTCCTGAGACATTTCAGAGACGTTACGCGGAACGTCTGCTTCGCCTTCTTGTAGCTTCATAACCATCTGATCGTATAAATATAAAGTCTATGGAATTAGTAGACAATTATACTCAAGTTTTTTGTTTGCACCTAATTTATTTTGTTTTTTATTATAAAATATCCTTTGAGCCAGCTCAACATCGATAAATAAATGAATTCATAAATTATTTTAATTGCTAAAAATTTTAGCATAAATTTGTTTCCCTGCAAACAAATTTATGCTGATGGATAAACAAATCATACATATTGATCAGGATGCGTTTTTTGTATCCGTAGAGCTTCTGAAAAACTCTTCACTGGTTGGAAAACCGGTAATTATCGGAGGTACTTCCGATCGTGGGGTAGTTGCATCCTGCAGTTATGAAGCCCGGAAATTCGGCATTCATTCGGCCATGCCCTCCAGAATGGCCCGGCAGCTTTGTCCGCATGCCATCTTTATCCGCGGCAATATGGAGGAGTACAGCAAATACTCACACATCGTTACCGATATTCTGCAAGAAAAAGTACCGGTACTTGAAAAAGCGTCTATTGATGAGCACTACATAGACATGACTGGCATGGATCGTTTTTATGGCTGCATGAAATTTGCACATGAGCTGAGGCTTCAGGTGATGAAGGAAACAGGTCTGCCCCTTTCTTTTGGTTTATCAGTTAATAAAACGGTATCAAAAATAGCCACCAATGAATGTAAGCCTAACGGAGAACGGCAGGTGCCTCTTGATCAGGTGCAGCCTTTTTTAAACCCCCTCTCCATTAAAAAAATACCAGGCCTGGGTCAGGCAACTTATATCAAGCTGAGCGAAATGGGGGTTCGCTTTATTTACACTTTATCACAAATCCCTCAGGAGCAGTTGTTCAAAGTACTTGGCAATAATGGAACAAGCCTGTGGCAGAAAGCTCATGGAATTGACCATTCGCCGGTATTGCCCTACCGTGAGCAAAAATCGATCGGTACACAAAGCACCTTTGAAACCGACAGCATCGATACGCATACCATCAAACAGCTGATCACATCCATGGTTACCGACCTTTGCTTTCAACTCAGGGCCCAAAGAAAACTGACGGCCTGTATCACGATAACCATCCGTTATTCCAATTTCGAAACCCATACCCAACAGGCTAAAATACCCTATACCACACTTGATTCCTTCCTGATCGGCAAAGCGAAAGAGCTCTTTGACAAGTTGTATAACCGGCGCATGCTACTTCGTTTGGTTGGGGTTAAACTTTCGCAACTGGTGAGCGGGCATGAGCAAATCAATCTGTACAGTGCCTCAGAAGAACAGTATAAACTGTATCAGGCCATGGACCGCATCCGGAACCGGTTCGGGGATAAGGCCGTGAAACTAGCATCAACCATTAATATAAAGCTTTAAGCCATGTATCTGAATGTTCATTCCCAATATAGTTTACGCTATGGTACGCTATCCATAGAAAAGCTGGTGGAGCAGGCTAAAATATTGGGAATAGAACAAATGGCTCTTACCGACATTAATAATTCGACAGGGGCTGTAGAATTTATCCGGGAATGCCATAATAAAGGCATTAAGGCCATTACAGGCATTGAATTCAGAAGAGATGGCAAGATCCTTTATATTGGGATAGCCCGCAACAGGGAAGGCATGAAAGAACTCAATGATTTTCTGAGCTTCTACAATCTGAATAGCATGAAGCTACCCGACAGGCCCTGGGATTTTCAGAATGCCTACATTATTTATCCCTATACACCGAATCATGCGCCACTAAAAGAAAATGAATACTTGGGGGTCCCCTACCGTGATCTGGGTAAGCTTTTTGGAAAGCCGCTATCCAAAATAAAGGAAAAGATCATCGCCTTACAGCCGGTCAGTATCAGCAATAAACTTGAATATCGGCTACACAAGTATTTACGTGGGATCGATCTGAATACCCTCTTATCTAAAATCGAAGAAAATGACCAATGTCATGAGGATGAGATACTTATACATCCCGAAAAACTAAAAGAACTTTACAGCTCACAGCCCTTCATTATCAGCAATACTGAAAAGCTGATGAATGCTTGTAGCAGTACGTTTGAAAAGGGTTCAAAGAACAGGAAAACATTTACAGGCTATGCCAAAGATGATAAAGACCTTCTGGAAAAGCTCGCCATAGAGGGGATGGAATATCGGTATGGCCGCTCCAACAAAGAAGCTTTAAAACGGATTAAAAAGGAGCTTCAAGTGATCGATGAACTGCACTTTTCTGCCTATTTTTTAATCACATGGGATATTATTCGCTATTCCATGGCTCGGGGTTATTACCATATTGGAAGGGGCTCAGGGGCAAACAGCATCGTCTCGTATTGCATGCGCATTACTGATGTAGATCCTATAGAACTCGACCTGTATTTTGAACGTTTTCTGAACCGGCAGCGAAGTAGTCCGCCAGATTTCGATATTGATTATAGCTGGGATGAACGGGAAGATGTGCAGGACTACATTTTTAAGCGATATGGGAGTAAACATACGGCCTTACTGGGTACGATGAGCACGTTTAAAGATCGTTCAATCATCCGTGAGATTGGCAAGGTAATGGGGCTACCGCGGCAGGAGATAGATAGTTTTACCGACCCAACCCGGTTCAGCGAAAACCGCCAGAATCCTACCTTCTATAAAATACTGGCTATTCAGAATATGATGCAGGATATGCCCAACCAGCGATCCATTCATGCAGGCGGGGTACTCATCTCGGAAGAGCCAATCACCTATTATACCGCACTAGATCTGCCGCCCAAAGGCATGCCCGTAGTGCAATGGGATATGTATGAAGCCGAATCGATAGGGTATGAAAAGTTTGACATTCTTAGTCAGCGGGGTATCGGACACATCAAGGAAGCCGTCAATCTGATCCTTGAAAACCAACAAAAAAAGCCTGATATCCATCAAGTGAAATCATTCATGAAAGATCCTAAGATCAATGCCCAGCTGAAAACCGGAGATACGATCGGCTGTTTTTACATTGAATCGCCGGCCATGCGGCAATTACTGAAAAAGCTAGGTTGCCAAAGCTATATCACACTGGTTGCAGCCAGCTCAATCATCCGGCCCGGTGTTGCCTCTTCGGGCATGATGAAAACCTATATTCAGAATTTTCATGATCCCGAAAATGTAAAATACCTACACCCGGTAATGAAGGAGCACCTGCAAGAGACCTTCGGAGTGATGGTATACCAGGAAGATGTGATCAAGATTTGTTACCACTATGCAGGTCTGGATCTGACCGATGCTGATGTACTCAGGCGGGGTATGAGCGGAAAATACCGGTCTAAAAAGGAATTCGACCGTTTGGTACAACGCTTTTTTGACCGTGCCAAAGAGATTGGCCGGGATGAAGAAACTACGAAAGAAGTATGGCGACAGGTATCATCCTTTGCCGGATATAGTTTTTCTAAAGCCCATTCCGCATCATTCGCCGTAGAGAGTTATCAGAGCCTCTTCCTAAAAACCTACTACCCGCTAGAATTTATGGTGGCCGTACTCAATAATTACGGTGGCTTTTACCAGCGCTGGGTATACGTTCATGAATTGAAAAAAGCGGGCGCCAATGTACACCTACCCTGTGTAAACCAAAGTGAGGCAAAGGTCAGCATCAGGGGGAAAGATGCATGGCTGGGCTTTATCGGCATACAAGGGCTAGAAAGCCATTTCATGGAGCTGATTCCCGCAGAGCGAAATACCAATGGCTCCTACCGGGATCTTGCCGATCTGATCAAACGTACCGGGATCAGTCTAGAGCAGGCAATCATCCTGATTAGGGTTGGTGCATTGCGCTTTACCGGAAGTAATAAAAAAGAGCTGTTGTGGGAAGTTCATAACTACCTGGGCAGCAAGACTGTACCAAAGCAAAATACCGAACTGTTTAGTACAGAAGCTAAAGAGTTTTATCTCCCCGAACTGCAAACCTCTATGCTGGAAGATGCCTACAATGAGCTGGAACTGCTGGGCTACCCGCTTAGCATGGACATGTTCAACCTGCTCAAAACCAGCTACCGCGGCAACCTGATGGCAGATGATCTTAAAAAGCATATCGGGCAGATCATCCGTACGGTAGGCAACTATGTTTGTGAAAAGCCGGTTCGCACCAAGAACAATAAAAAAATGTGGTTTGGAACTTTCCTGGATAATGACGGTAACTTCCTGGACACCATACACTTTCCAGCAAGCACTCCAGCATACCCATTCCGTGGTAAAGGATGCTATTTAATTGAGGGCAAAGTAGTTGATGATTTTGGTTACCCCAGTATCGATGTGAACAAATTCGCTAAACTGCCCATCAGGGATAATCCGGTTTTTTAGGAAGGCACACGCGACACGCCTGCACCAGCTTATGAAAAACGCGTGCGGCAGCACATGAATTCTTGCGTACTTCTTACCGTTTACTCAAAAATCGATACCGTTTACTAACTAGGAGGTAGATTATTTATTTTCTTTTAAA
>CAIJME010000196.1 GCA_903821625.1 uncultured Sphingobacteriales bacterium
CTACTGTGTTTATTTTTTGAGGGTGCTTTTGATAGTGTCAGCGTGATCATTCGCTCTACCATTTTACAGATACTCACTCCAGAAGAGATGCGTGGAAGAGTATCAGCAGTGAATGGAATCTTTATCAATTCTTCTAATGAAATTGGAGCATTTGAATCGGGAGCTACCGCAAGGCTGATGGGAACTATACCCTCGGTCATTTTTGGAGGAAGCATGACAATTCTGATCGTTATTTTTACCTATTTCAAAACCAAAAGACTTGTTCCATTAAGTTTAAAACAAATAAACAATCATTAAATTTGTTTGTTTCTTCCGCCTATAAGGTAGATTATTGACCCCAGAAATGGTGCAATCAGGATTACGATCAACCACAATAACTTCGTGTTTGTTGGCAAATTGCTTCTGAGCAAATCCATCAAGGTATACACTATCAAAACAAACCAAACGATACCCATGAGGAAGCGCAAAATGCCTCCGATAAACAGAATAATGATTAATATACTCATATTGCTTTTTGTTTACGGCCCCAGAAAAGATAGACAATGGCTCCCAAATATGGGGCTATCAGAATAAACAATATCCAGAGAAATTTCTGTGTGGGGCTCAGGTCTTTTGATCTCACGGTATCAAATATTGCAAAAGGTATGATCAGAAGAAGTGCTATGACTGCAAAAGCGATCATGATGGTTTCCCATAGCCCAATGTTAATACTTAGTAATGTGCACATTATCGTAATTAAATTTAATTATAAATGTACACTTATAATGATATTTTCTCACCTATCTGCTGACGCCACATGGCAAAATACAATCCTTTTTCGGCAAGTAACTCATCATGTTTACCGGCTTCGATAATATGGCCTTTTTCGAGAACAAAGATCTTATCGGCATGCATAATAGTTGAAAGCCGGTGTGCGATTAGTATGGTTATATGATCACTAATTACAGAAACATCACGGATAGTTTCTGTAATCTCCTCCTCTGTTAATGAGTCAAGTGAAGAGGTTGCTTCATCGAATACCAAAATGTTTGGATTTCGAAGCAATGCTCTGGCTATAGATAGGCGTTGTTTTTCGCCACCTGATACTTTTACACCACCTTCGCCAATGATCGTATCTAGACCCTTATCTGCGCGTGAAAGTAGATTCTGGCAGGCTGCTTTTTGTAAAACGAGCATACAATCTTCATCGCTTGCATTTGGGCGCACAAATAGTAGATTTTCACGAATGCTTCCTGAAAATAATTGAGTATCCTGAGTAACAAATCCAATTTTTTCGCGTAATTGGTTTAGGTCGATATGGGTAGATGATACCTCATTGTAAAGTACCTGCCCGCTGTCTGGACTATAAAGTCCAACAAGAAGTTTGACCAGCGTGGTTTTACCCGATCCGGAAGGTCCAACAAATGCAATTGTTTGGCCTTTTTCAGTTTCAAAGGAGATATTTTCGAGTGCATTCCGGTTTGATGACTGATGTTTGAAGCTTACAGTATCAAATTTTAGCTTGTTTATTCGGCCTAAAATGGTTGGCTTTACTGGTTTTTTCTCTTTCGGGGTATTTAATATTCCTTTGAAATTCTCCAGAGATACTTCGGTCTCACGATAGATATTAATAATATTTCCAAGCTCTTGCAGGGGTCCGAAAATAAAGAAGGAATAAATAAACAGAGAGAAAAATTCACCAACGCTGATCCGCCCTGCGAATATCAGGTAAAGCATCAGTAGCAGGATCATGTTACGAAGCAGGTTAACCAGAGTGCCTTGTATGAAACTCAAACTTCGTACATATTTTACTTTTTTAAGTTCTAGTTTTAAGATCTTATCTGTTGTGTTGTTAAGACGTTTGATTTCTTGGCTGGATAATCCAAGACTTTTTACGAGCTCAATATTGCGTAACGATTCGGTTGTTGAGCCAGCAAGTGCTGTGGTTTCACTTACGATTGCTTTCTGAACTACCTTGATCTTTTTGCTTAAAACAGAACTAATTACCCCAAGAACAGGGATAACAGAGATGTAAACTACCGCGATTGACCAATGGATATTGATTGCATAAATAAATACAAAGGTTACTCCAACCAATGAAGTAAATACAATATTGATGAGTGCGGTTATTAGTTTTTCACTGTCAGTTCTTACTTTTTGTAGAATGCCTAAGGTTTCTCCGCTTCGTTGATCTTCAAATACTGAATAAGGTAATTCCAGGGAATGTGCGAGTCCATCCGAATAGATTTTTGCTCCCAAGCGTTGTGTAATCACATTGACGTAGTAGTCCTGAAAATTTTTTGCGATTCGAGAAACCATTGCAACACTCATTGCTGCCAGAATTAACAAACCTGCGCCCTTAAAAAACTCTTCAGTTGTATATTCCTGATAACGTGTTACATAGGTATCTATAACCTTGCGAAAGATCCATGGATCAAGAAGAGAGAAGATCTGGTTTACTGCAGCAAGTAGCAGTGCCAGAAAGATCAAGCTTTTATAATTCTTTAAATAGTCTAATAATAGTTTCAGGTTTTGATTTTTTCAGCAAAAAAGAAAGGGAACAAGTTAAATTCCTATTCCCTTTCTTTTTTTAGTATATGAAGATTAGACCGTCATCACATCTTTTTCTTTGACCTCCATCAGGCGGTCAATACGAGCAATGCAGCTATCTGTTAATTTTTGAACTTCAGCTTCACCAGTTTTAATTTCATCGTCAGAAATACCTTCAGATTTTGAGCGCTTGATCTTTTCATTCGCATCTTTGCGGATATTACGTACGGCGATTCGGCCTTTTTCTGCTTCCTCTTTTACTTTTTTTACCAGGTCTTTACGGCGTTCTTCAGTAAGAGGCGGAACGTTCAAGCGAATTACTACTCCATCATTTTGTGGGTTAAGGCCGATATTTGCCTCCATAATTGCTCTTTCAATTGGAATTAACATTGTTTTTTCCCAAGGCTGTACCACGAGTGTGCGGGCATCAGGCGTATTCACAGTTCCAATCTGATTCAGTGCTGTTGGTGTGCCGTAATAATCTACAAATATTCCGTCAAGCATTGTAGGCATTGCTTTTCCGGCACGGATCTTTATTAGTTCATTATCACAAAACTCAATGGCTTTTTCCATATGAGCTTTTGCATCATCCAGTTGTTTCTTAATTAGCTCGTTCATAATATATCTGTTCGATCTGTAAAATTAATTAATTCCTTCTATTCTAAGGTATTTAAGCTTTACCCAATCCTTGATTTCTTATCCTTTTACTAATGTGCCGATTGGTTCACCATCTACTAAACGCATTAAATTACCTGGCTTATTCATATCAAATACAATGATTGGAAGGTTATTTTCCTGACACAGGGTGAATGCCGTCATATCCATAACATTCAAGTTCTTTTTGTAAACCTCGTCAAATGTTATTTCATCGTATCTTGTTGCATTCGCATCTTTTAATGGGTCTGCGGTGTAAATTCCATCTACGCGCGTACCTTTCATGACTACATCGGCATTGATTTCTACTGCTCTCAAAGAGGCAGCTGTATCAGTTGTAAAATATGGATTTCCCGTACCCGCACCAAAGATCACGATCCTACCTTTTTCAAGGTGTCGTACTGCTCTGCGGCGAATGAAGGGTTCGCATATCTGCTCCATTTTTATAGCAGTAAGTAAACGCGTTTTTACACCGGTTTTCTCTAGTGCATCCTGCAATGCCATACTATTGATAACCGTAGCTAGCATTCCCATATAATCTGCCTGAACACGATCCATGCCTGCTTTTTCTGCACTTAATCCGCGGTAGATATTACCACCGCCAATTACCAGGGCAATCTCTATTCCTTTAGCGTGAACGGCCTGAATATCTTTGGCATACTGTGCAACACGATCAATATCGATTCCGTATTGTTTTTCGCCCATTAATGCTTCGCCGCTTAATTTTAAAAGGATACGTTTGAACTTCATGAGGATATTTTTTTTTAAAGTTATTAAAATATTTTAGTTCAGTTTGCCTGAAATATAGGTGCTTTGATGTTCCAGATTTTTATCAAAAACAATAATGTCGGCTTTATAACCTGCTTTGAGCAGTCCTCGAGTACTATCTTTCATCAATTGTGCTGGGTAGGTAGAGCCCATTCTTAAGGCCTCATCCAATGAAATATTCACTTTTTCGATACAGTTTTTTATGGCCTTTAGCATGGTAAGGCAAGATCCGGATAATGTTCCGTCTGGCATCGTATAGCGGTCGCCGGTAAATATATGTTGATAAGCACCTTCATTACATGCAGTTACAGCATCTGTAATTAGAAATAATTTTGCACCCAATTCACGTTTAGCCAGTTCGATCATAGCAAAACTCACATGCACTCCATCAGCTACAATACTGGTAAATGGTTTCAATTTAAAAATTGCCGGGATAAGTCCTGGTTCACGATGATGAATGGGTGGCATGGCATTGTAAAGATGTGTAGCTGCCTGCACCGGATTATTTAAAAAGGATAGTGCTTCTTCATAACTGGCATTACTATGTCCTGCTGATATAATGATATTCTTGGAGTGTAGGTAATCAATTAACTCCTGATCTTGGAGCTCAGGGGCAATGGTTATCATTTTTATTTCACCTTCTGCTCGTTCTACCCAACTTTTTATCTCTACAAGAGTTCCTTTTTTGATATATTTTTCTGGATGTGCACCTTTTCTTTTTTCGTTCAGGTAGGGGCCTTCCAGATGTAAACCTAGAAAATTGCCCTTAGCTTTTTTGCGGTATGCCTTTGCGGCATCAATTGCTTGGATAACCACTTCGTCACTATTGGTTGCTGCTGTGGCAAAAAATCCGGTTGTGCCTTGATTGAGCAGATCTTTTTCTAATTGTTCCAGACCTTCTTCATCTGGTAAAGCGCCGAATAGTTTTCCTCCGCTGCCATAAATCTGAAGATCTATTAAACCAGGAGCAATAGATAATCCGTGAAGGTCGGTGATTTGGTAATCTGAAGGTATTTCTGATTGGTCAATGATTGAGAATATCAATCCATCCTGAATAAGGATAGATTTATTCTCTAATTTTTCTTCCCCGGTAAAAATAATAGCGTTTATTAGTGCAACTTTCATGGCGCAGGAATTTTCAGACAAAAAAAATCCTCTCCGTTTTGGAGAGGATTTAAAATATTAAGCTCCTAACTGAACCCGCTTGAATGCGGAAACGGTGAGGCCTTTTTCTACATCATTTAAAAACTGTGCAACAGTTTTAGAAGAGTCTTTAACAAACTCCTGATTTAGTAAAGTAGAATCTTTATAGAATTTATTAAGCTTACCTAGAGCGATCTTTTCAACCATTTCTTCAGGTTTGCCTTCTGCACGAATCACATCTTTAGCAATTTCAAGTTCTCTTTCGATAGTTCTTGAGTCAACATCGCCTTTATCAATAGCAACCGGGTTCATTGCAGCAATCTGCATCGCTACATCTTTACCAACTTCATCAGCGCTAGCAGGACTAGAGCTTAATGCTACTAATACGCCTAAACGATAATTTCCGTGGATATAAGCGATAACTTTTTCACCTGTGACAGTCTCAAATTTAGAAACACCAACTTTTTCTCCAATCTTTCCAATTTGTGAAATGATGGTATCAGCTAATTTTTCGCCATTAAGGTCAAGTTCAAGCAATTGTTCTAATGAAGCTGGGCTTTTTTCAATTGCTAGGTCTGCAATGCTGTTTGCGAATGCAACGAAATCAGCATTTTTTGCAACGAAGTCAGTTTCACAATTAAATTCAACAACCACACCACGTTTTCCGTCGGCCGTTGTTTTTGCGATAACTACTCCTTCATTTGATTCACGATCTTGACGGCTTGCAGCTACTTTTGCACCTTTTTTACGAAGGTTATCAATTGCAGCTTCAAAATCACCGTTTGCTTCGGTTAATGCTTTTTTGCAATCCATCATACCGGCTCCGGTTTGTTGGCGTAATTTATTTACATCTGCGGCAGTAATTTGTACTGTAGACATGTTGTTTTTCTTTTAATCCTTTGAATCCCCGCCTTGGGCAGGGATTCAAAGGGATATTATTAAAATTAATTTGATAGTTGATTAGGGTAAATCAGTAATTGATTGAGAATTTTCTCTTTAATCAATGCAGATTACACCTTTATAATTGCGATTAATTCAGCAATTATTCTTCGTCTTTTGCTTCTGGTTCAGCTACTACTGCAACACCTTCTGATCCTGCAGCCTTGCGAGTACGTTTTCCTGGAGTAGGAGTTTCGTCTTTTGCTTCACCTTCAGTATCTGATTTTGCTTTAGCAACTGCAGCTTCTTTGTCAGCTTCTTCATCTTTTTCGCGCTTGCGCTCGTCTAATCCTTCATGAATAGCTTTCATGATAACATCTGTGATCAATGTGATTGATTTAGTTGCATCATCGTTAGCCGGGATAGGGAAGTCGATATTTGACGGATCAGAGTTCGTATCTACCATTGCAAAAGTAGGGATGTTTAATTTCATCGCTTCAGCTACAGAGATATGTTCTTTTTTAACGTCAATGATAAATAATGCTGCGGGTAAACGGTTCAGATCAGCGATACCTCCAAGAAGTGCCTCTAATTTGATACGCTCACGCTGAATCATTAATTTTTCTTTCTTCGATAAAACATCAAAAGTTCCGTCTTTAGTCATCTTATCGATGTTTGACATCTTTTTGATTGATTTACGAACAGTAGCAAAATTAGTTAACATTCCACCTAACCAACGTTCGGTTACGTAAGGCATATTTACAGAACGAGCTTGCTCAGCAACAATATCTTTGGCTTGCTTCTTTGTAGAAACAAATAAGATTTTGCGACCTGATTTTACGATCTGTTTGATCGCAGCAGCAGCTTCTTCTAATTTTGTTAATGTTTTATTTAAGTCTATAATGTGGATGCCATTACGCTCCATGAAAATGTACGGTGCCATTTTCGGATCCCATTTGCGGGTA
>CAIJME010000197.1 GCA_903821625.1 uncultured Sphingobacteriales bacterium
TTACAGCAACTGATGCAAACCTGAAATTCAATAAACCAGAAATTAATGTAACCATTAACCGTGAAAAAGCTAGAAATCTGGGAGTTTCTGTTCTTGATGTTGCTCAGACGCTGCAATTTGCACTCAGCGGACAGCGATTTGCCTATTTTCAAAAGAATGGGCGACAATACCAGGTAATTGGGCAGTATGACCGTATAGACCGAAATGACCCACTAGACCTAACTTCGATCTTTGTAAGAAATAATAAAGGTGAACTTATACAGCTTGACAATCTGGTAGCCGTTCAGGAAACAAGTACTCCTCCTCAGTTATATCATAATAACCGATTTATGTCGGCTTCAGTATCTGCGGGACTAGCACCAGGAAAAAGTATCGGTGATGGGATTGATGCGATGGATAAAGTAGCTGCAAAAGTACTCGATGATACATTTACTACCGATCTTGGTGGTGAATCAAGGGATTTTCGGGAAAGTTCTTCGAATACACTTTTCGCATTTGGACTAGCGCTTCTTCTAGTTTATTTGATATTAGCTGCACAATTCGAAAGTTTTATCGACCCATTTATCATCATTTTAACCGTTCCAATGGCCGTTGCAGGAGCATTTTTATCCCTTTGGATTTTTGGACAAACCTGGAATATATTCAGTCAGATAGGAACGATCATGCTCATTGGGCTGGTAACGAAAAATGGAATTCTAATCGTAGAATTTGCGAATCAATTGAAAGAACAGGGTAAGCCGATTGCAGAAGCGATTATAGAGGCCTCTGTAGCCCGACTAAGGCCAATCTTAATGACCAGTTTAGCAATTGCCCTAGGCGCCTTGCCTATCGCTATGGCATTGGGTGCGGCAGCAAAAAGCCGGATGAGTATGGGAATTGTTATTATAGGTGGAACTTTATTCTCTTTGATCTTAACACTCTATGTTATCCCAGCTATCTATTCCTTATGGTCAAGAAAGCATAAAGAAATGCCAGAAATGACCGGAATTAAAACTCCACATCACGATGAGAAGGATTTACTTAAAGTTTAAGGGATCACTACCCAAACGAACGGAAAAACGCATGTTAAAATGTATATGAACAAACAAATTTTTACACGATACCTATTCCTAATTCTATTACTGGCAGGAAATTTACAGGCACAGGAAAAGTTAAGTCTGGAACAAGCTGTGCAGCTGGCTCTTGAAAATAATTTTGATATTAAGCTCAACAAAAATGACGTTGAGCAAGCAAAAAATAACGTAAGCCGTGCCAATGCAGGAATGCTCCCTGTGGTTACAGGAAATTTTAGTACAAACAATACCGTTTCAAATACTAAACAAACACTTTCTAGTGGTCAAACGCAGGAAAGAAACGGTGCAAAAAACTCAAATCTTGTATATGGCCCCGTGGTTAACTGGCAGGTATTTGATGGTTTTGAAATGTTTGCTCGGTACGAAAGGCTCAAAGAACTGGAACAATTAGGTGAGGCCAGTTTGAAGCTCACTATTCAAAATACGCTTGCCGACGTAATCAAAAACTATTATGACCTGGTGTCACAACAAAAGCTAATTAACGCATTAAGTGGAGCACTGGATATTTCAAGATTGAGGCTTAAAAATTCAAATAGTAGGTTCAAGATCGGAAAAGCCGCTAAACTTGAAGTACTTGCAGCATCGGTCGACCTCAACACAGATACAACAAACCTGCTCCGTCAGATTGATGTATATCGAAGTACAAAAATCAGACTGAATGAATTACTGGCTAGAGAAATATCAACTGAATTCATCGTGTCTGACACAATAATTATTGGCAACATGCTGCTATTGAATGAATTGCAAGCTTCTGCATCCCAATTAAATCCAACCCTGCAAACGGCATTAATCAATCGTCGAATTTCAGAAATTAATCTAAAAGAAGTCAAGGCGAACAGGTACCCCAATATAAATATCAACTCAGGTTATAATATCAACAAGGCAAACTCAGAGCTCGGATTTGCACGAACTTCAAACGGTAGAGGATTTAATTATGGATTAACTGCCTCAATAAATATCTTTAATGGATACCTGCAAAAGAAAAATGAAAAAAACGCATTTCTACAGATAGAGAACAGCAAACTTCAATTTGACAAAATAACTCAAAATATTACTTCACAGATTACTTCATTATATCAAACCTATCAAACAAATCTGGAACTGGTAAAATTAGAACAAGAAAATTTGGAGGTAGCTAAGCAAAATATGGATATTACTCTTGAAAAATTTAGGCTTGGTAGTGTTGCGCCACTTGAATTCAGAGAAGCTCAACGCAACTATATTGATGCTAATGCTAGATTTACAAATTCTCAATTTGAGGCAAAATTAGCAGAAATTGCGCTGATGCAACTTTCGGGCAAGTTAAACCTTCAATAACAAACAAATACTACAGGAAAATATAATTATCTATGTTATTAGTTGCAGATAGCGGCTCGAGCAAAGCCGATTGGATTTTAACGGTATCAGAACATCAGAACATTTCTTTCAGAACAAGTGGTATAAATCCATTTTTCCTATCTGAAAAGGAGATCATCAGAATATTTCAAAACACACCTGAAATACAACCCTATACTGATCAGGTAAAGGAAATTTATTTTTTTGGAGCAGGCTGCTCGAGTCCGGATCGGCGCGAACATATCTCAAACGCCCTCTCCAAAATATTTAAAAATGCTTTTATTAGTGTTGACATAGATATCATAGCCTGCATTTATGCTACAGCAGGAACCTCTGATGGAATTTGCTGCATATTAGGAACGGGTTCGAACATTTCATATTTTGATGGAAAGAGGATCCATGAAAGCAAACACGGCCTTGGCTATATTTTAGGCGACGAGGGTTCAGGAACTTATTTTGGAAGGCAATTGATTACCGGATATTTGTATGGAACAATGCCTGCTGAACTTGCCGAAGAGTTTTATACTCAATACGCTATTGATAAGGAGATGATTATCAAACGCATTTATCAAGACCCCTCTCCAAATTTCTATCTGGCGTCTTTTTCACCGTTTATGAATGAACATGTAGATCACCCGTATATCAATGCACTAATAAAAAAAGGATTTACTGAATTCATTGAAACCAATATTAAATCCTATCCAGATTATAAGATGCATAATTGTCATTTTATAGGTTCTATAGCCTTTCATTTTTCTGAGATATTAAAACAGCTATGTCAGGAACAAGGAATTAAAGTTGGCAAAATTCTAAAACATCCAATCGATGAACTTTCATTGTTTATTTTAAAAAATGGTGAGAAAATAATCAGATAACTCTAATTCAATTGAGTTATACTGATAATTCAGGATTGTAGTTTATAGAATCCTCATAAGCATCGCAAAGCTGCTTTAAAGAACGAACTTCAAAATCTATACCCCATGGATTCCATGATATAAATCTAAGTTTATCGGCATTCTTCCCTTTAGTCGATATTTTTTCATAAATACCAAAGTTGCCTAAAAAGTAGTAGTTGATTTTTACTGCTTCATTATTCAAACAATACGACTTTATCAATTCAAATCCCATTGTTTTGATCCAGGTTTTTATTCCAGAAATTTTACTAATTATCATAATTAGAAATATAAGGTTCGACTAATTGTAATCGAAAATTAGGTTAAAGAGGCAATGAAAAATGTGATAAAAGTCACAAAAGGCTGAGTATTTTTTAAATACTGCTTCTGGAAGTAATCAGGGGTTTTAATAAATAAAAAATTGCAAACTAATGACTTACAATTTTTAGGATACCCTTAAAAACTAAAAAGTGTATGCTAAACTCAATATCTTGAA
>CAIJME010000198.1 GCA_903821625.1 uncultured Sphingobacteriales bacterium
GTGCTAATTGAGATTTTCAGCTTTTTTCAGACCTCTGACTTCATAATTCAGATAACTGATAACCGATAACTGACAACAGAATCAAGAACCAAGAACCAAGAACAAAGACTGTTTAGTGCTAATTGAAATTCTCTGCTTTTTTCATACCTCCGACTTCATACCTCAGATAACAGACAACAGATAACTGATAACTGACAACTGACAACAGATAACAGATAACTCAAATAAGCCTATCCTTAATCACCACAGTTCCTGCGATCCTGTCATGCAGACATTGCTGTCGTTTATCAAAAAAGCCCATCAGATAGCCTAAGCCAAGAGTAGCTGTACTGAGGATTTTACTCAGGTTTCTTACCAAAGAGCGACTAAAAGTTATGGGATTACCTTTTTCATCACTAACCTTTAACCCCATTAAAACTTTACCCCAAGTACCCTGCCGTTCTGAAGATTCCATCACAATACTATAGATAAACTTTGCTTCAGGAATGATGCCAAGGCCGGCCAATGATACAATAACTCGTAATTGCTTTTCGTCAATAAAGAGTACTACTGCGGTAGCGATAACACAATATATTGCAAAAATGATAAAATAGTCGATGATCACAGCCAAGAGCCTGACATCCAAACTTGCAAAATACTGAGGAAGCCTGACATGGGCTTTTAACCCAAGAAATTCACATAATTCTGGAACCTCATGAGCTTCTTTATAGTCATCCATCTCCTCTGATTTCACAAACGTCCCGGCCTTGATGTTAAGTCCCTTTAATTCATCTGGAGCATACGGACCGCTGGGCTTTCCCTTGATCACTACACTATATTCTTTCATTTTTTATACATAAAAAGACTTTGGATTAAATCCAAAGTCTGGCCTAATTCTATCGGGGTGACTCCGGGGCCGGGGTTAATACTTTCTAACTTCAAATGAAGACAGTCCACCTTTCAAACTGATATTGATTTTTTTTGCTGCTGTGCGATAATTACTGGTTTCATAGGTTCCATCAGACTGTTTAATAAAGCCGATGAAATCTTTGGATGAAAGTCCGCTATCTACTACAATGCGGCAACCTGATTCAGATGGCACATCAATCTCAACATTTGCAACTCCAGCTTCAACAGTCACATTGGTTAGAGGTTGCAGCGAACCAATTTTTGCTTCAAAAGAAGCGGCGCCACCCTCAAATTTAAGAGAACTTACTTTATAAGGTGCCAGATCGAAAATTGCCTCTCCTGCTCCCATCTCTATCCGAATATCCCAAACCGGAGACAAATTTAAACGAATGTTCGTTTCATTGTTTTCCATTTCATCCAGATGCAACCGTTGCTCTCCGTTGCGCATCCTGAAATTTAAAACTTCAACAGAATCGCTGATACTTTTTGTGAGGGTATATTTTGCAAATTGTCTTTTGACATCTGCTTCAAAAAGACTCGAGGTAGTATCCTGAAGTTTAAAGCGGGTAGCTCCACCCTGAATTCTTAATTCTGCTTTCCTAGCACCGGTAAATGGCTCTATAAAATAACTTGGAACATTTCGTGTAGAATCATTCCAGCTATCTTCGTTGTCAAATTGGAAGCTCATCCATCCGCTATCGTTATTGGGACGAGAGCCCTGATATCCAATCAGCCCTAGTGTTACCAATGTAATAGCTGCAACTAATGCAGGGACTAGCTTTTTATTTCCAAACCTACTGAGCAGCATATTGATACCAATCAGAATAAAAATCACAGGCCAAAAACGCCATACTGAAACCCAATAAAAATCTATTACGTTAAAGTTATCCAGTAAGAATATCGATCCTATGAAAATGTAGATCATTCCCCATATAATTTTTCCGGTTTTCATATAGTCTTATTTGAAGAATCGTCAGTATTTGGGTTAGTTTCTTCAGTGCTTTTATTTTCGGGAGTTTCAGGCTTTACTTCGGGTTCAGTAAAAGTGGTAAATTGAGCCTGATCATCTTTCCATTGATCATTATTTAACGCTCCAGAAAGCGTATAAATTCCCATTCCAATTAATATCAATGGCCATAGATTGTGAAACTCAACCCAATCAGGTATCAAATTAAACTCATTCAAAAGAAAAAATGTTCCAAAAAATATAAAAACAACTCCTACAATTAATCGGCCCTTACCATTATCTTTTTTCTTAGGTTTTTTATAGGGCATTCCCGCCATTGGATTAGAAGAATTTGCCGGGTCATTGACGTTGTAATTTGTTGTAAACTGGCCATAATCAGGTAGATAAGATTTTTTTGGAACAGCAATCCAGAGTACTAGGTAAGCAAGCAAACCTGAAGCACCTGCCATAACAGCTATAACAAAAGCGATCCTAACCCAGGTTACATCCACATCAAAATAATCTGCCAGTCCGGAGCAAACGCCAGCAATCATTTTATCCTGTTGGTTGCGTTGAAGTTTCTTTTCCATTTTCTTATAGTTTAACTATTCAGCTAGTTTTAGTTTTTATGATTAATTATTCTTTTTTGTTTGAATTGATAGATCAAAACTAAAATATAAGCCTAATGCTTAGAACAGTAATTAGGTAGGTTATCAGAAGTTCTCGGTAAAGGCCCGTAAAATGTCGGTAAAAAAATTCAAGCCTAAATTTCGCCTTTCAAAGGTCTGATGAGTACCTCATCA
>CAIJME010000199.1 GCA_903821625.1 uncultured Sphingobacteriales bacterium
ACTCAATACTCTGGTTATCTGTTATCTGTTGTCTGAGGAAGGAGGTATGAAGTACGAAGTCTGAAAAAAGTAGAAAAATCCAAATTAGCGCTGAATTGTCCTTTGTCTTGGTTCTTGGTTCTTGGTTCTTGGTTCAGTGGTCTGAGGTCTGAGGTCTGAGGTCTGAGGTCTGAAGTCTGAAGTTAAGCAGAATCTATCTCAATACTAACTACTCACTACTCAATACTCTGGTTATCTGTTGTCTGAGGTAGGAGGTCGGAAGTACGAAGTCTGAAAAAAGCAGAAAAATCCAAATTAGCGGTGAATTGTCCTTTGTCTTGGTTCTTGGTTCCTGGTTCAGTGGTCTGAGGAAGGAGGTCTGAAGTTTAGCAGAATCTATCTCAATACTAACTACTCACTACTCAATACTAACTACTCACTACTCAATACTCTGGTTATCTGTTATCTTTAGGATGCTAGTCTCAATATCAAACAAGTTCCATCTCAAATAAATCAATGATATGCTGACGAAGCTTTAATTTAACTTCATCACTATCTACTTTATAACCAAGCTCCCGATGCATAGAAGTTACATCTTTATCATCTATGCCGCAAGGAATGATATTTTTAAAATAAGTAAGATCTGTATTCACATTGAATGCGAATCCATGCATGGTTACCCATCGGCTGCACCTGACTCCTAAAGCACAGATTTTTCTAGCGCGCTCATTATCAGCATCTAGCCAAACTCCTGTATACCCTTCATACCTGCCACCTTTTATTCCATAATCGGCAAGTGTAAGTATTACAGCCTCCTCCAGAGTACGTAGATATAAATGTATATCCGTAAAAAAATTATCAAGATCGAGAATCGGATATCCTACGAGTTGCCCAGGACCATGATAGGTTATATCTCCACCACGATTAATTTTATAATAAGAAGCACTTTTTTCGTTCAACCCCGCCTCATCAAGTAGCAAATTTTCAGGCTTACCGCTTTTACCAAGTGTATACACATGCGGGTGCTCAACGAAAATGAGATGATTTTTAACCGGATAAGTGGTATTATTATTTCTATTCTGTGTTTTTGCCTGAACCGTCTCCAAAAAAACCTGCTCCTGCCTATCCCAAGCCTGCTGATAATCAAGCAAACCCCAGTCCTGAAAAATTACCTTCTTATTCTTCATTATTATCGTCTGAAACAAACCCGATCATATAATCATCAAATTTCTCATAATGAACCTTAAACTCCTTATGAATAGAACCAACATCTAGATTTGCAGAAAATGATCCATTTCCACTGTAATGGAATGGCTTTAGTTCAATATTCTCTACAAAACTCACATTCTTTTTTCCATGAAGCTTATAAATAGCCTCCTTTGCGCACCAGCAGACATATAACTGTTCAATCCGTTCTTGTTCCTGGATGAATTCCAGTTCCTTTGCACTTAAAAACTTATTGGCAATGCGTTCAATCTTATTTTTAATCAATTCAATATCAATTCCTACTGCTTTGTTCTTACTCACCATTACTGCGGCATAATCATACGAATGACTAAGAGAGATATAATGAGGAAAATTACTGAGGTAGGGCTTGCCGCTTGAGTCAACTCTACAATCAATGTACTGATCAGTGTCCATCATTCTGCGAAGTAAGACACGGGTGCTCAACCAATGCATATTTCTCTTGCCATTGGCCAAACTATCAAGATATGTTTTTTCATGCTCTTTTAACTGCAATTGAGCAAAAAGTTCATCTGCAGATTCTTCAATCTTCCAAATTGCGAAAGAAGTAAAGGGGTCAATTTCTTTATGATAAGCAAGAGCCATTTTAAAATTTAAAATACCTGTAAAACTATCTCAAATAAATCATAATTTAGTCCAAATCTTAAGCTTATTTATGATACTTTCTGATAAAATTATACTAGAGGAAATTGAAAAAGGGAATATTATCATTGAACCCTTCCAAAAAGATTGTTTAGGTACGAATTCCTATGATGTACATCTGGGTAAATATTTAGCAACGTACAGAAACAGGGTATTAGATTCGAAAGCGCATAATGAAATTGATCATTTTGAAATACCAAAAGATGGTTTTGTACTTCAGCCAAACACACTTTACCTGGGAGTAACCCTGGAGTATACAGAAACTCACAGACACGTACCTTTTTTGGAAGGAAAATCTAGTACTGGTCGACTGGGAATTGATATCCATGCTACCGCAGGAAAGGGCGATGTAGGGTTTTGCAATACCTGGACTCTTGAAATTTCATGCGCCCAACCTGTAAAGATTTATGCTGGAATGCCTATCGGTCAATTGATCTACTTTGTAGTTGAAGGAGATGTAGAAACCATGTACAATACCAAAGCAAATGCTAAATACAATAACAAAACTACCAAACCTGTTGAAAGCATGATGTGGAAAAATGTATTCTAAGATCTAACAGCCAAATAATTCGTATATTATAAAATATAAGCCTCAATTTTAAAAAATTGAGGCTTAGTACTTTAATTATCCGTTGATTCCTAAAACTGTTCATCATGTTTTATCCTGAAGCTCATATCTTTCGGAATTATCTTGCTAACTGTCTCCAAAAAAAGTCATGAAAAAATACGTTATTCTACTATTTTCCGTCATTGCATCTATGCTTGTACTGGGTTTTGTCAGAGATGATGAACCCTTGAAAAAAATACTCCAGCAGATTGAAAAATATCGGGAACAGTACCCTCAAGAAAAAATTCACCTGCATCTGGATAAGCCTTATTATGCAATCGGCGATAATATATGGTTCAAGGCCTATGTAGTAACTGCTGAAAAAAATGAGTTATCAGACCTAAGCAAAATTCTATATGTGGAACTAATCAATGAAAAAGATTCTGTGAAGCAATCCAAAGCATTGCCTTTAGCAATGGGGCTTGCCTGGGGCGATTTCTCTCTGACCGACTCTTTAAAAGAAGGCAATTACCGAATTAGGGCCTATACTAACTGGATGCGGAATTTTGGTGAAGAATACTTTTTTGATAAAACCTTTACTGTTGGTAATTCAATCGCTAATACCGTAATAACTCAGGCAGATTATACCTACAGTAAAGATGTAAAAGGGCAAAAAGTGATGGCTAGTTTAAACTATGCCGACATGGCCGGTCAGCCTTTAATCAATAAAGAGGTCACTTATCAGGTGATTTTAGATTTCAGAACCATCCTGAAAGGAAAGGGTATAACCGATTCAAAAGGTAACTTACTGGTCAGTTTCGTTAATAATCAACCTTTTATATTGAAATCAGGAAAGATTCTGACTACGATCCGCTTGGATGAGAAAATTAGTGCCAACAAAAATTTTCCTGTTAAATCTACTTCAAACGAAACCGATGTCAAATTTTTTCCTGAAGGTGGCGACATGATCAATGGCATCAGTACACGGGTTGCATTTAAAGCACTTGGATCGGATGGCCTTGGAATAGCTGTAAGCGGTTACATATCCGACCAAAATAATGTCAGAATGAGCGAATTTCAATCGGAACATGCGGGAATGGGATCTTTCAAAATGAAACCAAGCGCATCAAATACCTATACCGCATATATCACCTTTAAAGATGGCTCAGAAAAAGCAATTCCTCTGCCAAAGGTTAAATCACAGGGCTATGTATTAACTGCCGATAATATGGACCCCAACGAACTCAAAATAAGAATTTCGACAACAGAGCTGGATCAACCAGATTCAGAACTCACACTCGTAGCACAAACAAACGGACAAGTTCAATTTGTATCCAAAAACAAGATGAATAGCCGAACTTTCAACGCGTCTATTCCCAAATCACGTTTCCCAACAGGAATACTTCAATTAACCCTGTTTTCTCCTAAGAATGAGCCTGTTGCAGAGCGCCTGGTATTCATCAATCATTCTGATTTTCTTAAAATAAACCTAAGCACTGATAAAGCTGAGTTCCAAAAAAGAGAAAAAGTAAAGCTCATGCTGGATGTAAACGATCCTAATGGCAAGCCTACGCTCGGCAGTTTTTCAATTGCAATAGTTGATGAAACAAAAGTTCCGGTTGATGAGGCAAGTGAAACGAGTATTATTTCGAATCTACTGCTCAGTTCAGACCTTAAGGGTTTTATTGAACAAGCCAATTACTACTTCACTGATACGACTGAAGCTAAGGTAAGACAGCTCGACAATCTATTATTAACACAAGGCTGGCGTCGCTTTGAATGGAAAAATATCTTGTCAAATAACTATCCAACATTAGTATATGGACCGGAAAGAAGCATGCAGGTTAGCGGAAAAGTTACTTCACTCAATGGAAAACCTGTTATTGGTGGTAAGGTTACGCTATTTTCATCTTCAGGAACGTCAATTTTGCTAGATACACTAACAGATAATAATGGATTGTTTCGATTTGACAATCTTTATTTCAATGACAGCACAAAATTCATAGTTCAGGCCCGGAATGAAAGAGATAAGAAAAATGTAGAGATATTTCTTGATAGAATCCCGGATCAGCTAGTAACAAAAAACAAAAATGAGGCTATGCTAGAGGTTAATGTAAATAAATCGATGCTTGATTACCTTAAGAATAGCCGTGCTCAATATGATGATCTAAAAAGAAACGGGATGATTGTTAGAAATATCCTTTTGGATGAGGTCAAGGTGGTTGACACCAAAGTAGATGCAAAAAACTCATCCAATTTAAATGGTGCAGGTAGAGCCGATGCCATAATTAAGGCTGAACAGCTTCAAAATTGCTTTACTATTGCCCAGTGTATTCAGGGCAGAGTGGCAGGAGTCATGGTGATGAATGGCATAGTCTACTCCATGAGAAGCATGTATTCTTTCTCTGGCCCGACTCCAATGCAATTGGTTCTGGATGGGGCCTTTTTGGAACCAGAATTTCTTTCTTCTATAAATCCAAACGATGTAGAGACCATTGAAATATTAAAAAGCGGTGCAAATACAGCCATTTACGGAAGCCGGGGTGGAGGCGGAGTACTTATAATAACCACCAAACGAGGAGATAATAATAGAGCTTACAAAAATTACGCTCCGGGAATTGCAGGCTATAATCCAAAAGGTTATTACAAAGGGCGTGAGTTTTACTCACCGAACTATGATGATCCGGAAGTTAATTCAAAGATTGCCGATCTACGGACCACCATTTACTGGAATCCGAATGTGATCAGCGACTCGACCGGAAAAGCAAGTGTGGAGTTCTTTAATTCGGATGGAACCGGAAATTACAAAGCCATTGTTGAGGGAATTAATGTGAATGGAACAATCGGGAGAAAAATATTCAGATACAGCGTTAAATAAATATGAATACAATAAAGGTTAATATAAAAGATAAAATTGCTGTTCTGTCAATGAACCGTGGTCGTTCAAATGCCATCAATGCAGAAATGGTTGCTGAACTTCATCAAATGGTCAGAAACATTGAAAATGACGATTCGATTGCGGGATTAATTTTGACAGGAAAAGATGGTTTTTTCTCTGCCGGTCTTGACCTTATTGAGCTTTATAATTACGATGAGGAAGCAATAAAAAACTTCTGGATCAACTTTTTAGATCTAGTAACTACATTAGTTTCCTTCAAAAAACCAATGATAGCTGCCATCAGTGGACATAGCCCTGCAGGTGGTTGCGTGCTTGCCCTTTGCTGTGATTACCGAATAATGGCCGAAGGTAAATTCATCATCGGACTGAACGAGGTTCCAGTTGGAATTATAGTTCCGGAAAACATTTTTCATTTGTATTCATTCTGGCTCGGTCAGCCAAATGCGTATCGCTTTTTGCTGGAAGGGAAGCTGATGAACACGCAAGAAGCATTAACTTACGGTTTGATAGATGAGGTGGTTAACCCAGAAAGTATTTTGCATGCTGCTGAGCGTAAAATGCGTACTTACATTCAATTGGAACGTAATACCTGGCAGCAAAGCAAAATGAATATGCGTACAGAGTTATTAAAAAAGGTAAGTGCAGATCCAACAGAAATGCTCAGACCTATGCTTGCACAGTGGTGGTCGGCTTCTACCCGATCTATTCTTAAAACAATCATTCAAAATCTTCAACAAAAACCGGCTTAATATGTATAATGAACCCATGTTACGTGATAATGCCCTGAGTGGTAAAACAATAGTAGTTACAGGCGGAGGAACCGGTCTTGGAAGAGCTATGGGCACTTATTTTCTAAAGCTGGGCGCAAATGTGGTGATCACCAGCAGAAAGATGGATGTACTCCTTAAAACTGCAGCTGAAATGGAACAAGAAGCGGCTGCAAGCAATAAAGGAGGAGCAAAAGTGTTGGCGGTTCAATGTGATGTACGCAAACCGGAAGAGGTGGATGAGGTTCTAAGAAAGACATTAGAAACTTTCGGTCAGGTGCACGGGCTCTTAAACAATGCAGCAGGCAACTTTATTTCACCAACTGAACGCCTTTCAGCCAATGCCTTTTCTACGATCATCGATATTGTATTAAAAGGCACTGCAAATTGTACCATGGCTGTAGGTAAACATTGGATCAAAGAAAAACAGGCAGGAACAATATTAAATATAGTTACCACCTATGCATTTACCGGTTCTGGATATGTAGTTCCATCTGCCTGTGCTAAAGGAGGTGTTCTAGCCATGACCCGTTCGCTAGCAGCAGAATGGGGTAAATATGGAATCAGAAATAATGCCATTGCACCCGGACCATTCCCAACAAAAGGAGCCTGGGACAGGCTACTTCCAGGAGACATGGCAAAAAAATTCGATTTCAAAAACCGGGTTCCACTAAAACGTGTTGGAGAACATCAGGAACTTGCTAATCTGGCTGCATTCATGATGTCCGATTTTTCAGGATACATTAATGGAGAAGTAATTACCATAGATGGAGGAGAGTGGTTACAGGGAGCAGGTCAGTTTAACGGTCTTGAAGCCATTACCCCCGAAATGTGGGATATGCTAGAAATGATGACTCGGTCAGCTAAAGGAAGTTAGTCTTAATTGGTCTTATATGCAAAGACGTATAAATATTGAATCGGGAACTCCCTGGGAAGACAAAGTAGGATATTGTAGAGCAGTACGTATCGGAAACATCATTGAAATTTCAGGAACGACCTCAGTTGATGGAGATTCTCTGATTGGAAAAGATGACCTGTATTCGCAGACGAAATGTATTATTCTTAAAATAGAAAAGGCCTTACAGAATGCCGGCGCTGAATTAACTGATGTAGTTCGCACCCGCATGTATGTAACTGATATCAGTAAATGGGAGGAAGCTGCAAAAGCACATGCTGAATTTTTTGGTACTATAAAACCGGTCACTACCCTGGTTGAGGTTAGTAGCCTTATTGACCCGGATATGCTGATTGAAATAGAAGCTTCTGCAGTGATTCAATAACATTCTCTAATTAAAATAATCAACCCGTAATCGATATCCATTCTGTATTTTTGTAAGATGGGAACACAGGTACAGGAAGAAACACTAACGCTCGAAGAAGTTTTGGCAGCGTTAAAAGTTAACCATCGTTTGATCCTCTGGAATGATGAGACGAACACCTTTGAACATGTGATTAACTGCCTAATGAAATATCTTGATTATAGTGAGAAACAAGCTGAACGCATTGCATGGACCGTCCATAATGATGGCAAATGCACCGTTTTAGAAGGTTCTTTCACAGAAGTAGAAGTTTATCGTAAAATCTTACAACAGGAAGGCCTTAGTGTAACTGTTGACTAGATCTAAAACCACCTATTTACGGTTCTTTTCTAGTAAATGAACGAGACCCTCATCATTGAGGGTATAAACATCCTC
>CAIJME010000200.1 GCA_903821625.1 uncultured Sphingobacteriales bacterium
ACATTTCCATCATCGCTTTGCGGCGATGTAATCATATATACGTTTCTACGTGAAACTTTTTCTTAATAATTTTTTGTCCTGATTAAAACATATACTTTGAAAACTCTTAAAATAGCTATCCAGAAATCTGGTAGATTAAACGAAAAATCGGTCGAACTGCTCAAAAATTGCGGATTAAGCTTCGAAAATTATAAAAGTTCACTAATATCCAATGTATCGAACTTCCCGCTTGAAATATTGTTCCTTCGGGATGATGATATTCCTGAATATGTTCAGGATGGCATTGCCGACCTCGGTATCGTAGGCGAAAACGTGATCAGTGAAACAGGTGTAGAGGTGAGCTTCCTGCAAATGCTGGGTTTTGGCAAATGCACCCTTAAACTAGCAGTTCAAACACATAGTACCATTGAAAATATTGCCGATCTAAACGGAAAGTCCATTGCCACCTCCTATCCTGTTATCCTGAAAAAATTTCTTAATGATAACAAGATCAATGCTGAAATCAGAACAATTTCGGGATCAGTTGAAATTGCTCCGGGACTTGGATTAAGTGATGCTATTTTTGATATTGTTTCAACCGGTGGCACACTGAAAAGCAACGGACTAAAGCCTTTTGCTGAAGTCATGAAGTCGGAAGCTGTTTTAATTGGACGAAATGGCATTGAAAATGAACCACTGATCGTTGAACTCATCCAGCGAATACAGTCGGTATTGCGAGCAAAAGAAACCAAATATGTGGTTCTGAATGCCGAAGTTAAAAATATTGATCAAATCTTAACACTGTTGCCGGGCGTTAAAAGTCCGACCGTGGTTCCACTGGCAGAAGAAGGTTGGGTTGCTATACATACGGTGATACCAGAGCGTGATTTTTGGGAAAAAATCAGCCTTTTAAAAGGCGCAGGAGCACAAGGCATCGTGGTCATGCCAATTGAAAAGATTATCTTATAGTCAGATTTAAATAATCGTCATGTTAAAAGTCTATAATTTTAAGGATCTGAATCGTAAAGGAATTGAAGACCTATGCCGACGTAATGTTGATCCAAATAATACGATCCGAAGCACTGTTGCAGAGATTATTGATCAGGTTAAGCAGAAAGGTGATGAAGCCTTAATTTCGTATGCCGAGAAGTTTGATGGAATTATACTCCAAACACTTTTCCTGGATAAAAAGGAGATCAATACTATTGCCGCTACAGCAGGAGAAGCTGAAAAAAATGCACTAAAACTGGCTTATACTAATATCCGAAAATTTCATGAAACTCAGCTCCGTGCCGAAGAAAAAACTGAGACTAGCAAAGGAGTTATTTGCTGGCGAGAAACCAGAGCCATTGAAAAAGTAGGTCTCTATATCCCAGGAGGAACAGCTGTATTACCCAGTACCTTTCTAATGCTTGGTATTCCCGCAATAATTGCAGGCTGTAAAGAGATCATTGTTTGTTCCCCTCCTCAAAAAGATGGAAAAGTGAATGCTTATCTGGCATATTGTGCAGAGTTATTAGGTATTGAACGTATTTATCTTGCCGGAGGTGCCCAGGCAATTGCTGCTATGGCCTATGGTACAGAAAGTATTCAGAAAGTTGATAAAATATTTGGCCCCGGCAATCAATACGTAACTAAAGCAAAAACAATCATTCAATCTGAAAGTCAGACTGCCATTGATATGCCGGCCGGACCATCAGAAGTACTCATCATAGCAGATGATTCTGCTAATCCTGAGTATGTAGCAGCTGATCTATTAGCACAGGCCGAACACGGAATTGATAGTCAGGCAATATTGGTTTCTGATTCAAAAAGAATCATTGATGAAACTTTGACCGAACTAAAAAAGCAAATAGCTCTACTTCCACGGGCAGAGATAGCATTGAAAGCAATAGCGAACTCCTATGCCATTCAATGTTCTAACCTTTTGGAAGCAATGGAGTTCAGTAATATCTATGCTCCTGAACATTTGATCCTAGCAACAGATCAATGGGAGGCTATTAGTCCTGACATAATTAATGCAGGCTCTGTGTTTCTGGGACATCTAACGCCAGAAAGTGCAGGCGATTATGCTTCAGGCACCAATCACACCTTACCAACCAGCTCTTATGCTCGAGCTTACTCAGGTGTTTCGGTTGATTCGTTCATCAAAAAAATAACCTTCCAGCATATCAGTAAAGAAGGAATAATAAACCTGGGGCCTACAGTAGAAATATTAGCATCTTTAGAAGGATTACAGGCACATAAAAATGCTGTTAGTGTTCGTCTAAAGAATAATCAGGCTTAATAAAATCAAAATTTGCAAGGATATAAATCAAAATACGATGTTCAACCTACAGCATATACTTCGTAAAAATATAAAAGAACTTGTACCCTATTCTTCAGCAAGGGATGAGTTCAAAGGAGAAGCCTCAGTTTATCTGGATGCCAACGAGAATTCGTATGGATCTCCTTTAAATGAAAGCTTTAACCGTTATCCTGATCCATTACAGTATAAGGTTAATAAACGCCTTTCAGAAATAAAAGGGGTTCCTCCCCGAAATATATTTTTAGGAAATGGAAGCGATGAAGCGATTGATATTCTCTTCCGTGCATTCTGCAATCCCGGATCAGATAATGTCATAACTGTACCTCCAACGTATGGAATGTATGAGGTTTCTGCCAATATCAATGATGTGGAAGTCCGCAAAATTAAGCTAAAAACAGACTTCCAGCTCAATATGGAGGGTATTGCAGAGGCTATTGATGAACATACCAAAATCATTTTCATCTGTTCCCCTAATAACCCTACAGGCAACTCAATTAATAGGGATGATATTGAGACCATACTGGCAAACTTTAACGGCCTTGTAGTAATTGATGAAGCTTACATTAATTACAGCCGACAAAAAACATTTATTCAGGAACTAACAGAATATTCAAATCTGGTGGTATTACAAACCTTATCAAAAGCTTGGGGATTAGCTGGATTACGTGTTGGAATGGCCTTTGCGAGTGAAGAGATCATTGAGATTTTCAATAAGGTTAAACCACCTTATAATATTAATGAAGCTTCACAGGCACTCGCCCTCCAAGCCTTGCAAAATGTAGAACAAGTAAATAATTGGATCAAAGAAACTGTTGCAGAGCGTGAAAAACTAAAATTAGAATTAAATACCCTAGAATCAGTTTTAACCATTTATCCCTCTGACGCTAATTTCATCCTGGTAAAAACCATTCAGCCTAAAGAGATTTACCAATTTATGGTCAACAGAGGTATCATTGTAAGGGATCGTTCAAAAGTTGAACTATGTGAAGGATGTCTTCGAATAACAATTGGAACACCCCATGAAAATGAGTTATTAATTGAAGCATTTAAAAATTTCGAGGAGTTAAATAAGATATGAAAAAGGTATTATTTATAGATCGCGATGGAACTATTATCGTTGAACCACCTGAAGATTTTCAGGTAGACAGCCTAGAGAAACTGGAATTCCTCCCTTTCGCAATATCCTCATTGAAAAAACTTCAGGATTTCGGATATGAGCTGGTTATGGTAAGCAATCAGGACGGGCGCGGCACAAGTAGCTTTCCTGAAGAAGACTTTCAGAAACCGCATCAAAAAATGCTGGATATCCTGAATAAGGAGGGAATTTCATTTGCAGAGATATTCATTGATGATTCATTTGCAGAAGCAAACAGTACGAATCGTAAACCAAATACCGGATTATTAACTAATTACCTGATTTCAAACCTGATTGATCTGCATAACTCTTTTACCATTGGCGACAGGGAGACAGATGTACAATTAGCTGTCAATTTAGGATGTAAGTCGATTTTCTATTCAGATCAGCCGCAGGAAAAAGCGGTATTGAGCAGCAAAAATTGGTTGGAAATTTCAAATTTCCTGACTACAAAAAAAGACCGAATCGTTGAGCTAGAAAGGAACACTAAAGAAACTAAAATCAAATTAAGTCTAAATCTAGATGGCAGCGGAGAACACAGCATTGATACTGGATTAAAATTTTATGACCACATGCTTGATCAGCTTGCCAAACATTCTGGCGTTGATTTGGTCTTAAAAGTTGATGGTGATCTACAGATCGATGAGCATCATACCATTGAAGACAGTGCGATTGCATTAGGAAAAGCGTTTAAAAAAGCTCTTGGAGATAAAAGAGGAATTGAACGATACGGATTCCTATTGCCTATGGATGAAGCTTTGGTACAATGTGCCATTGATTTTTCAGATCGTGCTTATTTTATTTATGAAGGAAAATTTGACCGAGAGTATGTTGGAGACTTTCCTACAGAGATGTTTGAACATTGGATGAAATCCTTTTCAGAACATGCCGGAATGAACTTGAACTTAAAGATCATTGATGGGAACAATACACACCACATGATTGAAGCAAGCTTTAAGGCCCTGGCAAAAAGTATAAAACAGGCCATACAAATAACCGGAACTGAATTGCCCAGTACCAAAGGAGTATTATGATCGGAATAGTCTATTATGGTGCCGGCAATATTTTTTCACTAACTGCTGCATTAGATCGCCTTGGCTTAAGCTATGGAATGATCAAAAGTGCAGGAGACTTTGAAAAATACGACCGGTATATTATCCCAGGTGTAGGGCATGCGGGTTCTGCAATGCAGAAACTGAAGGATTCCGGCCTTGTTTCATCAATCATTAAACTAAGGAAACCAGTACTTGGTATCTGTGTAGGAATGCAACTCTTAACCAAACATTCTGAAGAGGGAAACTCCCTCTTAACAGATATTATTCCGCTAAAAACCAAGCTTTTTAGTGAACTATTAAAGGTGAAGGTGCCTCATACCGGATGGAATAAGGTTATGCAAAACAATGGAACACCTTTATTTAATGACATACCCCTGGGTTCACATTTTTATTTCGTACACTCTTATTTTATAGAATTTAATTCTAATTTTACCATTGCTTTAGCAGAATACGGAATTAAATTCTCTGCAGTTATACAAAAAGATAATTTTTACGGAGTTCAGTTCCACCCAGAAAAATCCGGACTTGCCGGGGAACAACTATTAAAAAATTTTGCACACTTAGCATAAGCCCATGTATATTATTCCAGCAATTGATATTTTAAATGGTAAAATTGTTCGTCTTCGCGAAGGTGATTACGATCAGGTTACCTCTTATGATGTTACTCTCGAAGAGATGATCGATAAATATCAGTCGAACGGTACCGAAATCATCCACATTATAGATTTGAACGGTGCAAAAGGTGATTTTAGTAATCAAAAATTTCTATTTGACATGATTAAGAAGACTGATATTAAAGTTCAGTACGGTGGCGGAGTAAGAAGTATTGAAAAAGTAAAAGAACTGATCGATTCAGGTATTCACCGTGTAATTGTAGGTACTCAGGCGCTGACCAATAACAATTTTCTTGCAGAATTAAGTCTGGAAATTTGCGGAAAAGAAAAATGCCAGGACCAGGTTGTGGTTGCTATTGACGTACTCGATGAAGTGATCAAATATTCAGGATGGATGGAGAGTTCTCCTATAAAACTGATGGACTACGTTGATAAATGCCTAAATCTCGGGTTTTTCCGTTTTTTATGTACAGATATCGATAAAGATGGAAAACTAGGTGGTGCAGGTGTTAACTTGTATAAAAAGCTTCTGGAGCATTCACCTTTCATTAAACTGATTGCCTCAGGAGGAGTAAGCTCTATGAAGGATATTGAAGATTTAAAAAAGATAAAGGTTGAGTCTTGTGTGG
>CAIJME010000201.1 GCA_903821625.1 uncultured Sphingobacteriales bacterium
CTAATTGGCGATTCATTTTTATCCCCTAGATAAGAGAAGGCCATAGTAAATTCCGTATCTGACAAAGCTGGTACCGAAAGTAATTTAGAACTCAATGCTTTCAATCGAAAATCAGGGCTTGTATTTACATTCTGAACAATTTGACTCAACTGACCATTCAATGCTTTAATTCTTCTAGATTCAATCAGTCCCAAAACCTGAGATTTAATTTCAGTGCTTGCACCGTCCAGTAATTTACCTAATGCCTGAATCCAAACCTGAGGAATAGCGTTCACTGAGGCATGTGCCATCACATCGAGCAAAAATGTCTTTTTTGTATCTGAGGCCGAATTACTTCCCAGCTGTTCGGCAAGGAAAGCCTGTAATTGTTTATCATTACTAAAGGTGATCATCAGATCGCGGATAGCCGTAATATCCGTGCCAGCAATTTCAAGGGTATTCAAACGACCTTTCAAGAAGTCGATCACAATATCCGACCAATCGGGATGATGAGAAGCAACCCAGATTCCGATCTTTTGCAATTGAGAATTTTTGCTTGTTAGGAAAGGAGATACGTTTTCCTTATTCAGAGCGGTACCCCCAATTTGATCGAGGGCAATCAATGCTGTTCTTTTCACATTGGCAGATGGGTTATTCAATGCCGCCTGCAATAGACCCGCATCGTTCAATTTGATTAGGGCATAAATTAGCGCATGCTCTTCAAAACGATCATTATTGATTGCGGATGCTTTCAATAATGCAGAAACAGCACGTTTATCGCCTATTTGACCTAAAGCAGTTGCAGCTTGCCTGCGGACAGCAAATCTATCTTTCTGAACCAGTTCCATCAGTTTATCTACAGAGAGTTTGTCTTTTGCCAGTCCCAAAGCACGGGCAGCAGAAGTTCTTACTACGGCCGAAGGATCAATCAGGCCTGTGCGGACTCCAATCATGGCATTTGGCGTACCAATACGCGAAAGTGCGAATATTCCCGCAGCACGCATTTCTTCACTTGCAGACTTCAGCAATGAGTTCTTTATTGGCAAAACTGCTGCTTCTGCCTTACCAATCAATAGCTCAATGGCATGGTCACGAACTGCTATACGAGCGTCTTTCGTAGCGGCAACGAGTGCGGGTACAGCCATTGATTTTAAATTCAATTGAGTACCCCATGGATCATTTACTTTGGCAGCGCCCGTTTTTCTGATCCTGTAAATTCCTCCTGGAACATCCAGCTTTGCAACCCTGGAAAGTGGGCATCCTAAGATAAACCAGCCTCCTGTATTTACTATTAGCATACTACCATCTGCATCTTCCAACACATCCGTAAGGTGCATATCCTGAACGTTTGAGGTCACAAATGGCTCATCGGCAGTTTTATAAGTTGCACCATCGGCAATAACCTTATGACGCATGATGCGCCCTGTATTAAACTCAGCACTAAAGAGGCTACCCTGATATTCTTTACCCATGGTATTTCCACGATAGCGCATAATTCCAGAAGGAGCCACTCTGGCCATTTTATTCATTACTGGCATCAGATCGCCTGTTAAAATAAATTTATCCTTTTCAATCACCGGATTATTTTTTGGATAAGTTCCTCCTTCTACCCAGTGCATGATTGCATCACGCAACCCTGCCTGAGGTTCAATAAAATAAGTCATTGTTCCAACGGTCTCACCGGATGGCATAAATGCCAGCTCAATCGAATTGTCAAAGCCACCACCGGCCATAGATTCTAATCCGCTGCCATCAGGTCTGCATCTCCAAATACGGGCAGTATTTCCTTTCAAATTTACCCCCTCTTTAGTAGTGATATCAAATCCACGACGAGCATCGGTCATATACAGCCATCCATCAGGACCCAGAAAAGGACCTCCCAATAATGCACCATTAGAATTCAAAACCCAGCCTGTAAGAACTAATTCGCGCTTATCGGCAACACCATCCCCGTTTGTATCGGTAAGGCGTAACAGATCTGGCGAAGAGGTTACATAAAGACTTCCATTATAAAATACACCTCCTTTTGGAAATGAAAGTGAGTCGGCAAAGATCTTACTCTTATCAAATTTACCATCACCATCGGTATCTTCTAACAAGCGAACGTGATAGGGAGGTTCCTTCAACATGCTTTGGTTTGTAGGTGAACTGCCATCTGATTCAAATACAAATAACCTACCCTCTCCATCAAAAGAGGCAAACATGGGATAAGAGATCATGCCGGGATCAACCGCCCGTTCAATGGTAAAACCTTCTGGAACTTTAAGTCCGTCGAGTTCAGGGATTGCTGTTTCTTTTTCTTTATTTCCAAGGAAAAACAAGACACTGGCAGATAGGACTAAAATTACCGCAAGCTGAAAAGGTGATTTAAAGACTTTTTTAAAATAGCGCATTTGTTTATTGTAAATTTTTAAATGGTAAACTGTTTATATTGAAATTATTTCTTAAAAGCGGATTTTATCCCGCAACGGTTTAAAAAGTTAGTCGTAATTATCTGGACCCGCTCATCTACACCATGTGAACGCCCAAAATGTGAATATGGGACAATAATTCCTGGTGGCTGAGACAATCCAAATGACCAGTAAATAGTTGCGGCATTGAAAACCCAGTTACCTTTTCCACCGGGATAAACTGTTGCCGTATACTGTGATTTGGCATTAGTAGTATTGATCGTTTCGCCTTCGGCCACCACTTCTAAACCCGGAATGTCAGCAGGATCACCATGATGTTCCCATCCTACAAGTCCGGGAATCTTATCCCCCATCTTCATACCCGTACCTTCAAATATCCAATGTTCAGGTTTACTTACAATCCAATCGGCAGAACCATTGAATGGATACATGGTTCTGGCACCGATCAGCGTATTTTCATTGGGCCAGTCATTCCGTTCAAATGGCCCCATGATACCTAAAGCTTCCTCTACCTTACTAACCCCTCCAAAACGACCAATTCTAAAAATTGTACGATACGGATTCTGCTTGGCATCACTTTCAACCTGTTTTTGATCGACTACCTCCTTTGCAAGGACTGCATCTTTGTTAAGTTTTGCAGCATCCATTTTAACCTCTGGCTTTAAATCGATTACCCACATCAATGAATTCCCAGAAAGAAATGCAGCATTAAGCCCACGAGCTACCGCATTTTTTACATTCTCAAACATTGGAAGCGTCCAATATTCATCATGGCCTATTGAGAGAAAACATTTTACCCGGTCAAGCCCTTTTGCATCTGTATGCGTATCAATATTACTGCAATAAGTAACATCATACCCTTCCTTTTCTAGCCAGTAGCAAAGCGGGTATTCCCAAAGTAAAAACTCACCTGAGCCTTGTGAAAGCGGCTGATCTACTACCTGCGGATATTTCGAAAAAGGGCGATTAAAGCTCGACCAAGTTCGTGCACTATGCGGTTGCAGGGGAGGGTCACTGGTATAAAGTGAGTGCCTGGTATCAGGCCATTTATTATAAGCTTGCCAAGTGGTGTCACTGGTTTGGAACATCAGATCAGCCTTTCTATCATCGCGCACGATGAAAATGATATAACTCTCGGATC
>CAIJME010000202.1 GCA_903821625.1 uncultured Sphingobacteriales bacterium
CTTCAAAAGCTTGAAGCTGAGATTGCAGAAATGGAAAGTTCTGTAAAAGAAGCCGAGTTGGAATTGAGCAGAGAAGAAGTTTATAGTGATCCAGAGAAACTTGCTGAAGCCAACAGACGTTATCAACAGTTAGGCCCTCGTTTATTAAAAGCCCAGGCTGAGTGGGAACGCATGGCAGAAGAAATCATGGAACTTGAGGGAAATTAAAATTCCAATTTCCGCATTTTCCAATCAAGGGCATAAAATGATCGCATGAAGAAAATATCAGTTCTTATTACACTTTTATTGGCCTTCATGAGTGGATATGGGCAAAAAAAAGTGCGTGTTCGCGCTCCTGAAGCTCCATTCAACACTATCCGGTATGAAAACTATTCTTACATCCCAGAGATCAGAACGGTTGAATTTTATAATCGTACGAAGGAGCAATCTATTCCAGTTTATATTCTGGGCAGCGCAGAAAACCTATTACTAGGTTTTGATGATCTTCGTGCCGGAAGCAGAAATATTACCTATTCCATTGAACATTGCGATTCGGAATGGAAAAGCAGCAGACTCTCCCCTATTGATTATCTAGATGGATTTTCGGAAGACCGCATTATTGATTACCGTAATTCATTCAATACCCTGCAAAAGTTCACCCATTATGAACTGAGCATCCCCAACTTAACCATAAAGCCAAGGATTTCAGGTAATTACCTTTTAAAAATTTATGAAGATAATGACCAGCGAAAAATACTAATTACCAGACGTTTTTTTGTTGTTGATCCCCAAACAAGCATTGCAGCTGAAATTACCCGATCCAATAATGTAGCTGATCGCGATCAGATGCAAAAAATAAATTTCCTGATCAATCACGGCAAATTAGTGATCAATAATCCATATTTAGAAGCAAAAGTTAAGGTATTGCAAAATGGTAGGCATGATAATTCACAAAGCCTGAATCGCCCAACCTTCATCAGACCAAATCAATTGGTGTATAATGATATGAGAATGTTGGATTTCAAGGCAGGAAATGAATTTAGGCGTTTCGACATTCGTAGTTTACGTTTCAGGACAGAACGAGTTGGAAAAATTGTACAAGATACGGTCAATACTGTTTACTTGCTGACCGATGTTACAGAAAACAGACCTGGCTATACCTTTATAAATGACGAAAACGGTGCATTTTATGTACGAAACCTCGACGGACGAGATAACCGTACCGATGCCGATTACACGACCGTTCAATTAAGTTTGTCAGCAAGAAAACCGGCAACTAATGGAAATCTATATGTTGTAGGCCAATTTAATGATTACCGACTTATTGATATGCTTGATTATGATGAGTATAGAAACCGCTTCAACGGTTCAATATTCATAAAACAAGGACTGATAGACTATCATTATGTTTGGGTAAATGAAAATGATAAAACTAGGGATGACGTACTATTTGATGGTTCACATTTCGAAACTGAAAATAATTATCAGATTTTCTTTTATTATCGAAAACCAGGTTCGAGATGGGATGAGCTGATTGGGTTTACACAGATCCGGAACTAGTCTGGACTGACTTACGAATTTACCTCTCCGAATTGCAAGACAAATTCGTCAGTCGCTTCCCCAACTAAAGTAAGCGACAGACGATTAATTTATAGACACCCATGTGAATCGTAAGTCTTAAACTTTATCTTTGCCTAATGAGTACAATCTTAAAAAGCCCGCAAGGTTCATTTACGATTATGAATGAACTGGTACTTCCAAACGATACCAATACCCTAAACAACCTGATGGGTGGCCGTCTCCTTCATTGGATGGACATAGCCGCTGCAATCTCTGCACAAAAGCATTGCAATAATATTGTGGTAACCGCATCAGTAGATAACGTATCCTTCCAACATGCAATCAAACTGGGTGATGTGATCACGATCGAAGCCAAGGTTACCCGTGCATTTAGCACTTCGATGGAGGTACGATTAGATGTATGGGCTGAAAATATTCCTTCTGGGACAAGAGTGCATTCTAACGAAGCTTATTACACTTTTGTAGCAATTGATGCTAATGGAAAAACAGTCCCGGTTCCAGAATTAATACCTGAAAGCGAACTAGAAAAAAAATTATTTGATGGAGCCCTTCGCCGCCGACAGTTACGGCTTGTTCTTGCAGGAAAAATGAAAGCCAATGATGCAACAGAGTTGAAAGCGCTTTTTTTGAATCAAAGTGAGTTTTAGGTTTTAAGTTGTAGGTTATAAGTTATAGGTTATAGGTTATAAGTTGTAGGTTGTAAGGGGAAAGGTGAAAGCAGAAAGGTGAAAGCGAAAAGGTGAAAGGTAAAAGCGAAAAGGTGAAAGCTAAAAGCAGAGAAGAGCAATGATTTGAAATGAAGTA
>CAIJME010000203.1 GCA_903821625.1 uncultured Sphingobacteriales bacterium
AAGGTGAAAGCGAAAAGGTGAAAGCGAAAAGGTGAAAGCAAAAAGGTGAAAGCAAAAAGGTGAAAGCGAAAAGGTGAAAGAAAAAAGGTGAAAGAAAAAAGCGAAATTTTGTTTAGTATAAGATTTATTCCACCTAACCAACTAACCACCTAACCAACTGTAATCAGACAACAGACAACAGATAACAAATTTAAGACCTTAAAAAATCAATATTCCGCTTTAATCCCTTAAGTTTTGTTCTTTTAACAGCTGAGTTTTTGAATACCTTTTTGAAGGTGTCTTCAGTAATTTCCTGCCAATCTCGCTGCGTTAATCCTAAAAGTTTTTCACGAGGATTGAATAAAGGTTCAGTATTGAGTACAGAAAATTTATTCCAAGGGCAAACATCCTGACAAATATCACAGCCAAACATCCAATTATCCATCTTGCCTTTAAACTCTACAGGGAGTTCATTTTTCAATTCTATGGTTAGGTATGAAATACATCTACTTCCATCCACAACATAAGGATCAACAATTGCATCAGTAGGGCAGGCATCTATGCATTTTGTACAGGTTCCGCAATGATCTTTTGTTGGTGCACTATCGTATTCAAGATCCAGATCAAGGATTAATTCTGCTAGAAAGAAAAATGAACCTGAATTTTTATTGATTAGGTTCGTATGCTTGCCAATCCAACCTAATCCTGCTTTTTTTGCCCATACTTTATCAAGCACAGGTGCAGAATCTACAAAGGAACGGCCACTAACCTCACCAATCTCATCCTGAATAATAGCCATTAATAGGTTCAGTTTTTCTTTGATTACGGCATGGTAGTCATCACCAAAAGCATATTGACTTATTTTAGGTGCAAATGGATCTTTTTGTTTCTGATCTGTATAATAATTTAAGGCTAAGGATATGACTGATTTAGCTCCATCAACAAGCTTGCGGGGGTCTAAGCGTTTATCGAAATGATTCTCCATATAGCTCATTTCTGCGTTAAAACCATTTTTAAGCCAATTTTCAAGTCGTGGAGCTTCTTCTTCAAGGAATCCCGCTTTTGATATACCACAGAACATAAAACCCAGTTTTAGGGCCTCTGCTTTTATAAACTGTGAATATTGACTTTTATTGGCCATTATGTAGTTCAAATATAGAAAATATGCCTTTTAAGAAAACCAGTATATGAATTTTGATTCGCGATGAGCATGAATAATAATTAAATCAAGCAGATAATAGGGCTTAGCTTAGAATAAACCTGTTAAATTGATTATAGCCTTATATAACAGAAGGGTGTTTAAAACAAAGTATTCCCACCTGATTTTATACGGCCAAGATGCTTGTATGCAATTTCAGTACATTCTCTTCCCCTTGAGGTACGCATAATGTATCCTTCCTGAATAAGGAATGGCTCATAAACTTCTTCAATAGTTCCTTCTTCTTCTCCAACGGCGGTGGCTATTGTTTTTAAACCAACTGGGCCGCCCTTGAATTTATCAATAATGGTGATCAGAATCTTATTATCCATTTCATCTAATCCATGCTCATCTACGTTCAGTGCATTTAGAGCATATTTAGCAATCTCTGTATCAATATTCCCATTGCCCTTTATTTGAGCAAAATCACGGGTGCGTCGTAACAAGGCATTTGCAATACGGGGTGTACCACGGCTTCTGCGTGCTATTTCATAGGCGCCTTCATCTGAGATTTCAGTTTTCAGTATTTCTGCCGAACGCAATACAATGGTTGTAAGCAATTTGGCATCATAGTATTCCAAACGGCTGTTTATTCCGAAGCGCGCTCTTAATGGAGCTGTTAGAAGTCCGGAGCGGGTGGTGGCTCCAACAAGTGTGAAAGGATTTAAAGAAATTTGTACGGAGCGGGCATTAGGGCCAGTTTCAAGCATGATATCGATCTTGAAATCTTCCATTGCAGAGTACAGGTATTCTTCAACCAGTGGACTTAAACGATGAATTTCGTCAATAAAAAGAATATCACCTTCTTCTAGGTTAGTAAGTAAACCTGCTAGGTCACCTGGTTTATCTAATACTGGTCCGGATGTAATACGAATATTTACTCCCATTTCATTCGCAATAATATGCGATAGGGTAGTTTTTCCCAACCCTGGAGGACCATGCAAAAGCACATGATCGAGTGCTTCACCTCTCAGTTTTGCCGCCTGAACGAATATTCGAAGATTAGCGAGAATTTTATGTTGTCCCGTAAAATCTTCAAAAACCTGCGGACGAAGAACTTTTTCTATCTCCCGCTCTACAGGTGAAAGATTTTCTTCGGCGGGGTCCAAGTTTTCGTTCATAGGATCAGGAGGTCAATGTTAATTAGTTATATAAATATAAAATTCAATTCTTATTTTTTCGAATCTAAATTCCTAGAATAATCTCTGAAAAAACTAGTCAATTTAATCTGTATCACACCTAAAAAGGCTTCTCTGAAAATACGGGTACTCATTTTTGAAGTCCCTTCTGTACGATCAGTGAAGATAATAGGGACTTCGCTCACCTTAAAGCCAAATTTGATTGCCGTAAATTTCATTTCGATCTGAAACGCATATCCAATGAACTTTATTTTATCTAAAGGAATAGTTTCAAGAACAATACGACGGTAGCATTTAAACCCAGCTGTAGCATCTTGAATAGTTATTCGGGTAATTAAACGTACATAAACAGAAGCAAAATAAGACATTAAAACCCTGCTCATTGGCCAGTTTACCACATTTACTCCTTTTATATATCTTGAACCAATGGCAAGATCAGAACCCTCAATGCAGGCCAATTTTAATTTGATCAGATCTTTCGGATTATGTGAAAAATCTGCATCCATTTCAAAAATATATTCGTAATGACGTTCAAGAGCCCATTTAAAACCATGAATATAGGCTGTTCCGAGTCCTAGTTTTCCTTTACGTTCTTCTATATGAAGCATTCCCTCAAATTCTTTTTGAAGGCTCTTAACAATGGTTGCAGTCCCATCCGGCGAACCGTCATCAACGATCAGAATATGGAACACATCAGGAAGGGAGAATACTTTTCGAATAATATTTTCGATATTTTCCTTCTCGTTGTAGGTTGGAATGATGACAAGGCTGTCTGATAACACGGACTAAAATTTGTGATTACAAATATACTGCTTTAAACGAATAGAGAGATGCATTTAACATCTCTCTATTCTATCTTTTTTAATTATTCAGCCTTAAGGGATGCCATAGTCTCTGCCGAGAAATCTTCAGCACCATGCGCAAGCCTTTTTAACGGTTTAAGGATAGTAATAACGATACCGCCAATGAGTGTACAGAATATAGCTATTCCGATGAATATCTCAAATTCTCCTGCAGTTTGTGACCAAACACCAACCCAGCCAGCAACATAATTGCCCAAGCCAGTAGCTGCGAAGAATACACCCATCATGATTGAAGCATATTTCATTGGAGCTAGTTTTGTAATATAAGATAAAGCAACAGGTGATGCACTCAGTTCTCCAATGGTGTGGAAAAGGTACGCTAATACAAGCCAGTACATTGCCGACGAACCTTCATTTTGATATTGAGCTGAAGCCGCTGTCATGAAAAGGAATCCCCAACTCATGATAATTACGCCAATGGCTATTTTAAATATGGATGATGCTTCTTTTCCATTTCTTTTTCTATTAAACCAGAATGCCGCTACTGGTATTCCCAGTGTTATAATAAAGAATGAATTGACCGATTGGAACCAGGTTGCAGGAACAGTCCAGTTCAGAAAACCGATCACTCTGTTTGTTTTTTCAGCAGCATATAGATTCATTAAACCGCCGGCTTGCTCAAATGCTCCCCAGAATACAATGATCATCAGGAAAGATAATAACATCACTTTAACACGATCTTTTTCTATTGCTGTAAGAGGCTTATTTTTTATTGCTTGATCTTCAACAGATAGAGCTTTAGTTGCTTCTCCAACTCCCTGAAGATACTTATGACCCAATATAAAAATAATCAAACCTATGGCCATTCCAATACCCGCAAGTCCAAAGCCATAATGCCAGCCCATGGTTTCGCCTACATATCCAATAATTATACCTGCCAGGAATGCGCCAACATTGATTCCAATATAAAAAATAGTAAATCCTTTGTCACGACGGTCATCGCCTTTTGGATATAGACCACCAACCATTGTTGAAATATTAGGCTTTAAACAGCCTACTCCGGCAATTATTAATCCTAATCCTACATAAAATGTAATCAACGACTGGAACGCAAGAATACTATGTCCTGCAACCAAAAGAACACCTCCTAAAATTACGGCCTTCTTTTGTCCAATCAATTTATCAGCAAGGATTCCGCCAGGTATAGATGATAAATAAACAAGAAATGTATAAATACCATACAACTTTAGGGCCTCGCTACTGGTCCAGCCAAATCCTGGATTTTCTCCATTAACCGATGAAACTAGGAAAAGCACCAAAAGTGCCCGCATTCCATAGAAACTAAATCTTTCCCACATTTCTGTAAGGAACAAGATATATAAACCCCTAGGATGTCCGAAAAGTTGTTTTTGCTGTAATTCCATATAATTTAA
>CAIJME010000204.1 GCA_903821625.1 uncultured Sphingobacteriales bacterium
CACAATCCGTCTGCTAAATAGTAATTTAAGATAATTTAACTGACCATTGATGACTACTGATACCGGAAGTTATAGCCAGAAAAAATAGAAAAATCTGAAAAATGGCATTTGGAATACTCGTAACATTCTGTTTCAGTTTGCGTCTTAATAAATAAGACTTTAAAAAAATGTTTAAGCTAATTGAAAGACAAATTATTTATATATTTAATTGCTTACCGCTCAAAAGCCTCTCAAAAACAGTACAATTACCTATTGAGTTTTTGCTAATTAGACTAGCCCATAAAAATACTAACCTGAAAAATACATGAGAAGAAGAGATTTTGTTCACCTTACGGGGCTGGGTGCTGCTGCAGCTATGCTTCCGTCCATTCCGGTCTGGGGTAATTCAGTTCCGCTGGATGCTGCTCTAGACCGGATTGATCCGGCACTTAAAAAACGGATGTCTGACGTAGCACTGAATGCTGCACGTTCTAGAGGTGCCACTTATACAGATGTTCGCATTGGGCGATACCTGAATCAGTTTGTGGTTACCCGTGAAGACAAAGTTGAAAATATTGCGAATACCGAATCTTATGGGATGGGTATTCGCGTAATTGCAAACGGAAGCTGGGGATTTGCAGCTACCGACAAAATGGATAATGACAGCATCGCAAAGGCAGCTGAATTGGCTGTAGCTATAGCCAAAGAAAATTCTCGTTTGCTCACCGAACCGGTACAACTGGCCCCACAAAAAGGATATGGAGAAGTAAGCTGGAAAGCCCCAATTGAAAAAAATGCATTCGAAGTACCGATGAAAGAAAAAGTTGATCTTTTACTTTCAGTGAATGATGCAGCGCTGAAGGGCGGAGCAAATTATGCCAATTCTATCCTTTTTCTGGTCAATGAACAGAAATACTTTGCCTCTACAGATGGTTCCTATATCGATCAGGATATTCACCGCATTTGGCCTACTTTCTTCTTAACCAAGATCGATGCAAAGTCTGGAAAATTCGAAACCCGAAATTCTTTAAGTGCGCCAATGGGTATGGGATATGAATACCTAGAAGCCCGTCCGCAGGATAAGATCCAGGGAGTGACTACCCTCTACAAAGGAAGATACGACATGCTCGAAGATGCAAAAGCTGCAGCTACCCAAGTTGGACAAAAAATAAGTGCCAAATCTGTTGAAGCAGGGAAATACGACCTTGTTTTAGATCCTTCTCACCTTTGGTTAACCATTCATGAATCTACTGGTCACCCAACTGAATTAGACCGGGTACTGGGCTATGAAGCAAATTTTGCCGGAACAAGCTTCCTGACCTTAGATAAATGGCAGTCTAAAAACTTCAAATATGGAAGCGACTTAGTGAACATCGTGGGTGATAAAACACAGCCTGGCTCTTTAGGTGCAGTAGGTTATGACGATGAAGGTGTTGGAACAAAAAAATGGGATATCATTAAGGATGGTGTTCTAGTCAATTACCAGGCTATCCGCGATCAGGCACATATTGTTGGGCTGAATGAATCTCAGGGTTGTTGCTATGCCGATAACTGGAGCAGTGTACAGTTTCAGCGAATGCCAAATGTATCCCTATTGCCAGGCAAGCAACAGAAAAGCATTGATGACCTCATCAAAAATGTTGAAAAAGGAATTTACATCATTGGCGACGGATCTTTCTCAATCGATCAGCAACGCTATAATTTCCAATTCGGCGGGCAGCTATATTATGAAATCAAAGAAGGAAAAATTGCAGGGATGCTCAAAGATGTGGCCTACCAGGCAAATACACAGGAATTCTGGAATGCATGCAGCGATATGTGCGATGAACGTGATTATCGCCTAGGTGGATCATTCTTTGATGGTAAGGGTCAACCAATGCAATCTAGTGCAGTTTCACATGGATGTGCTACTACCCGTTTTAATGGAGTTAATGTAATCAATACAGCAAGAAAAATCTGAAGATAAGACCATGTCAATACTAAGTAAAGAACAGGCTCAGGCACTTTTAAAGAAAGTGTTGAGCTATTCCAAAGCAGATGAATGTGAGGTTAACCTCAGTGGTTCTGATGCAGGAAATATACGATATGCCAGAAATTCTGTTTCCACCAGCGGTGGGGTCAGCTCCAATAGTTTGGTGGTATCCTCTGCCTTCGGCAAAAAAATGGGAGTTGCAACAATCAATGAATATGATGATGAGTCGCTTCGAAAGGTTGTTCAACGGTCTGAAGAGCTGGCTATGCTGGCACCTGAAAATCCTGAATTTGTTTCATTTATGGGTCCGCAGACCTATCCTGAATCGGCAACCTTTGTTCAGGCAACGGCAGATATGAGTCCAAAAGATCGTGCCGATGCTGTTGCAGCAAGTCTGCAGATCTCAAAGGACAATAAGTTGACCGCTGCCGGCTTTCTGGAGAATAATACCTCCTATTCAGCAATGATGAACTCAAAAGGGCTTTTTGCCTATAATACTTCTACTGGCGTCAGCTTCAATGTTACGCTTCGTACCGAAGATGGAAAAGGTTCAGGCTATGCAACCAAATCCTATAATGACTTCAAAAAACTGGATGTAAAGGCAGCTTCAGCATCAGCTGCAAACAAAGCTGCCCGCTCTGCAACAGCCCGAGCAATAGAGCCCGGAAAATACACCGTGATTCTTGAACCTGCTGCAGCCCTGGTACTTCTTGAAAATTTATTTTTTGGGATGGATGGCCGTCAGGCGGATGAAGGAAGAAGCTTTATGAGTAAACCCGGTGGCTTAACCAAACTTGGCGAAAAACTGGTAGATGAACGTGTCAATATTTATTCAGACCCCTTCAATACTGAACTCCCAACAAGTACCTGGAGTGGCGATGGAAGAGCTCAGGAAAAAGTAAACTGGATTGAGAATGGCGTAATCAAAAACCTATTCTACTCACGCTATTGGGCACAAAAGAAAGGTGTAAAAGCCGTTCCTACACCCGAAGCTGTGATTATGGCCGGTACTGATCAATCGCTGGAAGACCTAATCAAAAGCACCGAAAAAGGAATTTTGGTTACCCGATTATGGTATATCCGCAGTGTAGATCCTCAAACAGTCTTATTAACCGGATTAACCCGTGACGGTACTTTCTATATTGAAAATGGGGAAATCAAATTCCCTGTAAAGAATTTCAGGTTTAATGAAAGTCCAATTATCATGCTGAACAATCTCGAAGCCCTGGGTAAACCAGAGCGGACAGTGAGTGGTGAATCTGGAATTAATGCGCTGATCCCGCCAATGAAGATCAGAGATTTTACATTTTCTTCTCTTTCAGACGCTGTATAGCATACCTCTTGATTTAGGTGGTGGTTGTTCTCAACGACCACCTAAATTTTAACACCTTTTCCCTAATTTCATTATCTTAGCTCTCAGCTGGTTGGTCATAACACTAACCATAGGTCAATAAGGAAATAAATATGTCTGATACAAAAAATTTTGAACCTGGATCCTATCGTTATCTTCGAGGTGTAAGACAATATTCTGCCGGTATAACGGCACTGAATGGTTATCGATTGGAACGAGTACGATTCAGTCGGCCGCTGCCACTAATAGAGGGCTTTTTACGCATCCAACAACATCTCGAAACTATAGGTCGTCCGCTCGCTGCATTTGGAGCCTGCGAATTACGGTCACCCGAGCCATTTACCGAACAAGGCTTTGTTGACTTTAACAACATTTACATGGGCACTTTAAAAGCTTGGGGTATTTACGAGGAGGGGGGCGACAATCCCATAGCTCGCTCAAATGTCTGTCCAGAATTGACTAAACCATTGAGTCCGAGTATTCATGCTTTTACGTATACCGTGCCTGATGCCAATGCAAAACCCTCTTTTGTAATCGCTGGTAGTGCTGAAGCTCCAGAGGGTATGAGTGATTATCGTACTCACAGTATTAGTCTTGGCGACCTATCCCAAGAAGGACTATTGAAAAAAGGACACTGGGTGCTTAATGAGATGGAACGCCGAATGGCTGGTCTTGGCTTTAGCTGGGCAGATTCTACGGCAACCCAGGTATATAGTATTCATAACATTCACCCGATAATGGTGAGCGAAATTGTAAAGCGTGGCGCAGCATTAAGTGGTATTGATTGGCATTATAATCGACCTCCAGTTCAAGATTTAGAGTTTGAAATGGACTGTCGCGGTGTTTATGCTGAAATCGTTATAGATACCAGGTAGTCCAATTTTATATCTCGTGAATAACGGAGAATGCTGAACGTTGTATCTTCTTTTATTTCTCTCTTATGTCCAATGATTGTAGAGATCTTTAAGAGCTTTCCCCTGTGGTTGGTGTTTCCCGCCAACCACATCATATAGCTTTTTTTTCTGTGATTTCCCTTTGGATGGTGTTCTCCGATGGTTAGTATTATCCATCGCTTGCGCGCGCGTGTACACCCCTTTTTGCCCAACTAACCATTGAATTGTTGCAGGAATTATCCTCAATGAACCAAACAATCATATATCATCCTCTTTACACACCGTGGAAGGTTTTCTTACTTTGACTTCTACTAATTATAGAGTACAAATGATTATGAGGAAACCTTGGAGTAATTTATTCCATTGTGCAGAACTGTCCCAAGTGATGGATGGAAACAGCTAAAAAGGTGGAGTTTAATCCCAAATCCTACCGTTTACTCAATAATACCTACTGTTTACTAACTTTTAGTTGTATCAGAGAATTTATAATCGAGTTTGATAGAATAATTCTAAAACTAAACTCATCTAATGAATAAATTATCTGTTTTTCTGAAAATATCAGCCTGTATTATTCTATTGTTCAGTTCCTGTAAAAAGGATGAAATTCAAAAAGAAGTATCTCCAGATATTCTGTCAAATACTCCGGCAGAGTTCAGAAGCTGGTTTAATAAACGATTTATTAATAATCAGATCAGTATTCATGGACTGAGGAATACCATTGATTCGGCCAAATCGCTTAATTCTGCACCAAAATTACTGTTAGAACCTCTATGGGCAGAAGCAAAAAATTATTCGCGGGGTGATAGTATCCTGGCAGAAGTCCCGCTAAAAAATGGAAATATAGTTTTCTCAAAAAATCAGATAGATGCCAGGGCTTTTGATTTTTCAAAAGTAGGCAGCCTGACTAGTTTACTCTTTTTACAAACCGATTCAAAGGTGCGAGGAGTATTAATGACCATCATTGGAGATGAAGCCTACCTGCAGGGAGATATCAAAAAACTGAAGAATAATACATTTAGAAAAAAGGAAAAGGACTTTAGTGGAGATGTTTTATACCATAACTCAAAGGGACTATTCATCAACGGCTACCGGTATTATGATGGTAAGGTTGTGGGATATATCAGTCCCGGAAAAGCATCCAACTCCAGTGAAAAGAAGAAATTTGCCAATGCTACTGTTAAAGATGTTATTTGTGAAACGTATAAGCAGGTTACTACCTACAGACAATGTGATGGAGGTTGCGTATATTGGTCAGAGACTATCTTTTTTCAATATTGTTATATTGGAGATGGACTTTCAGATCAAGGGCCAACTGGTTGTGGAGGTAACGGGAATAAGGATCTTATGAAGTCAGTTGATGGGAGTGTTTGCTCGGATGAGGATCCAGTGGATGATTATCCCCTGGATATCATAAATAAAGTGACCGATCCTTGCCTTAGACCATTAGTTGCGAGCTTAATTAACAATAATGTATCAGGAAAGATTTCGGAAATTATATCTAAATTAAATGGAGATGCAAAGGTGACAGTCACTTTTACTGATGTCGAATTAACATCTAATAATAAACCTGCTATGATCGGCCCTATTTCGGTAAGTAATGGAATTTACCCAATTACCCTGAGTAGGCTTCATTTAAAAGAAACTACTAGGGAAAATGTAACCGCAGTTATCATTCATGAAGTAATTCATGCGTTTCTTAATTATTCTGGGCAAGGTAATGCCA
>CAIJME010000205.1 GCA_903821625.1 uncultured Sphingobacteriales bacterium
CATCTAAAAGAAAGGTCCCAGCAATGCAGGTCACGGTAAATAGAAAATTGGGTTAAGCTAAGCTTATTAGCCTGAAAATCATATCCGGAAGTATATTGAACTTTCCATTTCGGTGTTACATTAAAATCACCAAAAATATTTAAGGTGTTTGAAATATTGGATATAAGACCGTTCTTTGAATAGTTAAAGCTATAAGCTGCACTTACATTCCATGGTACATTAAAATCTACAAAAGCATTTGGATTTCGACTAATTGCATTTAATTCTTCTTGCTGCTCCCTTGTTAAACTCTGTTTCGCTTTATCAATCTCAGTCAGATTCTCATTCCTGCTCTTGGCTGCTTTCGAATTAAAACTAAAGTCAGTAGAAAATCCGATATTGGTTAATCTGGCTAGCTTTCCTGATTCAATGGTATATTTATCAATCCGGTTACCTATGGCATCTAATTTATATGGGTCTAATGTTCCAAAGAAGTTTATTCCGATTTTTTCTTTGAAAAAGGCTGTGCGTCCTGAAAATCCAATTGTTGATAGCTTAAAATTCTCTGCTGCGAAATTGTAGTTACCTGAAAAGGAAAGACTTTGAAGAATGGGAATGTTTATTGAACTTTTTGTTGAATCAGCATCTGATCGTACTTTAGCCTCGATATTATTATCCATACTAAAGCCAATACCAGCCACCCTACCTGCAGATGGTGAACCAAAAACTGCATTTTCATAAATGGAATAACGGGCACTAATTTTAGAAGTATCACCCTGAATATTTTGGAAATATCCGAAACGGCTTGTTCCAAAGTCAGGACGATAATTAAAATTTACAGACGGGGTCATAATATGTCTCAAGGCCATTAAATTTCCTTTTTTGAAATTAAATTTACCGTACAATTTAGTGGAAAGACCCGTGTTTAAACTATAATCGTATACTCTACTAAAACCCTGAAGTGTGTCTGTTACCTGTTTAAAACCTGAAGCTACAGGATCTAAACGTTTTCGAATAGTTTGCAGATACCATTTTTCACTGTATTGCATTCCTGAGTTAAATTGAAAATATTTTAGAAGGTTTAGTGAAAGGCTAATTGGAATATCATGCTGTATACCATTTCTGAAATCTTTTAGTGATTCTTTTTTAAAAAGATCATATTCTTTCGTGTTAATAGAATTACTTCCTTGCATACTATAACCTAAACTAAGTCTCTGATACCATTTTTGCTCTCCTGCACGATCTTTAGAATCAAAAGGGTTAATAGTGGTCATGTTTAAACTAAAACGTGGCAAATCGAGAAATACAGTTTGTTGTTCAATATCCTGGCTATGGGAGAGACTTGTTGAAAAATTAAACAGTCCATTAGCAAATACTTTTCCATAACTAATACTGGATGAAAGCGTATTTCTGGCCATTTCTGTAGGATTATACGATCCGGCTGCCCCTGTGTTTGAAAAATATGAACCGGTTCCGGCATTCACTGAAGCGCTAAAGGTTGTCCCGGGATTAGCCAAAGGACTTTGGGAATGTGTCCAGGTAAGATTAAAATCTTTGTTTGGTGTTTTATAGGACGGAGTACCTTCTACCCCATTTTTTGTGGAAGCAAATCTAAAGTTTAGTCCACCGTCATATTTATAATTTTTTCGGTATCGTGCCGCAGTACCTAATTCATAAGATCCTTTTGAATATAAAGTTCCACGAGTGGAAAGATCCCAATAGTCATTTAGACCTAGGTAATACCCAAGATCTCGCATAAAAAAACCTCTTGTATCTTCTCCAAAAGTCGGAAAGAGTAATCCACCGGATCGGCGGTTTGGCTTTGGGAAAAAGCCAAAGGGTACTCCCAAGGGTAATGGAATATCTTCAATTACCAAATAGGCAGGTCCGGTAATAATCTGTTTATCAGTGGCAATACCCCTAGTAATATGAATTCCAAAATGAGGATGTGGTAAATTACAAGTACTATAAATACCTCTTTTAAAGAATCCTTCATCGTATTGATTCTTTTTGAATTGTGCTGCTTGCAAGAATCCACCTTCTACATCGGTAAAGACACCAAATGATTTACCCTTTTTAGTTTTATAATTAAAGAAAAGAGAATCTGTAGATAATGGAGGTTCAGCTCCTTGCGTAACTAGTGGCTTACCTGTATAAAGCTTTGTTTTTGGATTCGTAATACCACTGGCAAACAAGCTATTATTCTTTTGGTCAAGCCTGATATAATCAGCTTCCAATTCAAAATCTTCATACTTAACACGAGCTTTTCCATACAAAAACACTATATTGTTAGTAATATCTGCTTTTATTGAATCTTCAGCTGAGTAAGTTACTTTTGAAGTAAATGAACCTGATGCAGTTGATTTTTTTGTTGCAGTATCCAGTTTTAGGGTATCTGGTACCAATGTTGATTTTCTTAGGGTATTATCAGGTCTTAAAACAGGTTTTTGAGCATAAACAGAACCATCTATGGCAATAGTTATCAACGTAACTAAAGAAAAAACGATATAAATGGGTCTAATAACTTTCAAATTCGCTGATGAATACTATTTTTGTAATGATAGATCTTAATATGTCCTCAAAATTAATGAAAAATATACCATAGAACAGATAC
>CAIJME010000206.1 GCA_903821625.1 uncultured Sphingobacteriales bacterium
CCACCAAGCTTAAGGAAAGTTAATTATGCTGTAATTTATTTTTTTAAAGCGCTGTGCACGTGTCATCCTGAACAAAGTGAAGGAACTTAGCTGCTACGAAAGCAAAATTCTGCTAACAACTACGAAGGTCCCTCAACTGCTAAAGGGCAGGTTTCGGGATGACATTTGCTTTAAATTTTAATTAATTTTTTTAAACGCTATTCACGTGTCATCCTGAACAGCAGGCAGGCAATGCCGCCACGCTAGCGGCAGCCAAAGGCAGTGCCATTCATTTTCAAATAAAAAATAGTAAATTTTTTTGGATAGGGTTCAAAACCAGAATATTATGTGAACTTATAGCAAATTGGGCAATTAGATAAAATTGAACTCCTTTCTATCAATTAATCAATAAATTTTTGCTGGTATAAAATAAGCAGAATTCAAAACAACGACCAAACAAGCTCAACCTAAAACGGCAAATCATCATCAGTCCCTTTATCGTAATTCATCGGCTGATCTTCTTTGGCTAGGATATGATTCGAATTTGTACCATGTTCTTCATCAGATTTCTGCTGATTATTTTCTCCCGGTCCTTCAAAATCACTTTTCCGTCCAAGCATCTTGAAGTTTTCGGCTACAATCTCAGTCGTATATTTTTTATGGCCCTCTTTATCTTCAAAAGAACGGGTTCTTAATTTACCTTCAATATACACTAGCTTCCCTTTTTGAAGGTATTTTGATGCAATATCAGCCAGCCCCCTCCACATCACAATATTATGCCATTCGGTTTGCTCTATTTTTTTACCATCCTTGGTATAAGTTTCTGATGTTGCTAAAGGGAAGCTTGCTACTGTAACACCCCCGTCTAAGTGCCTAACTTCAGGATCCTTGCCTAAATGCCCGACTAGTATGACTTTGTTAATTCCCGACATGATGGTTTTATTGTAAAGATTTTAAGTATTCAATTTATGGAAATTTTCGAAAAATTGAAAAATTAGTTTTGGTTGTGCTAACTTTTCAAGTTCATCAAAACTAACATAAAACCATGATTTTTCGGAAATGAATTGCTCCGAAAAACCTTCAATTGCTATGAAACTGGCATGAAGTTTCTGGTGACTGAGAACATGTTTAACAGGTGCTGAAACGGATTTTATTTTCACCTGTGTACCAAAAGACCTAATGAAATCCGCTGATCTGATCAGATCTTTTACATCTGTAAAATTATCTGTTTCAAAAAGTGGAAGATCGAACAAGTTTTCCCAGATATCGCCTGCGCCTCTTTTATTAATGAGTACCTGCCCGTCCTTTTGGGCTATTATGTAGTTAAAAAACCTTTCCCTGATTTTTAAGGATTTAATTTTGATGGGTAGTTCGTTGATGCGCTTTGTTTTTCGAGCTTCGCAACCGGCCTGCAAAGGACATGAATTGCAATCTGGATTTTTGGGCTTGCATTGCAATGATCCAAATTCCATAATGGCCTGATTAAATTGTCCTGCTTGAAATTTATCCAATAATTCATTCGCCAGCTCAGTGAATAACTTTTTCCCTTTCCCAGTGTTGACTGGAGTATCAATCCCAAAATATCTGGATAATAGCCTGAATACGTTACCATCCACCACAGCTCTTGCTTCATTTGATGAAAATGAAGAAATGGCGGCAGCCGTATATTCACCAATTCCTTTTAATTTGATTAGTGAATCATAGTTTTTTGGGAAATATCCAGAATATTCCTCCATAACGGCTTGAGCGGTTTGATGCATATTTCTTCCACGTGAATAATAACCTAAGCCTTGCCAGAGTTTTAGAATCTCCTCTTCAGATGCAGCTGCAAAATGTTTAACGGTAGGGTATTTTTCAGAAAATCGGTTAAAATAGGGTGTTCCTTGCTCTACCCTGGTTTGCTGCATAATAATCTCTGATAACCAGATGATGTACGGATCATCTGTTTTTCTCCATGGTAGATCACGTTTATTTTTTTGGTACCATTCAATTATTTCTTCAGCAAAATTCATTTGATATAGAGTGTTTTAGCACATTTAAGACTACAAAAGTATCTTACTATTTGTTTTATAGCGACTTGGTTTAAAAAAAAGCAGATTTATTTCCCAAATTCAATTAAAACCAATACTTTTGCAACCCAAAATAAGTTAAGTATTTAGGATAAAAAATAAAAGAAATTAAATATGACCAAGGCAGAAATCATAACAGAGATCGCTAGTAAAACCGGAATCGAAAAGGTAGATGTTCAAGAAGCAGTTGAAGCATTTTTCAAGGTGGTGAAAAATTCCATGATCAATGGAGAGAATGTTTACATAAGAGGTTTTGGAAGTTTTGTTGTAAAGAAAAGAGCTGAGAAAACAGCTCGTAATATTTCAAAGAATACAGCAATTATAATTCCTGAGCATTTTGTTCCAAGCTTTAAGCCTGCAAAGGTTTTTGTTGAGAAGGTAAAAACAGGTAATAAATAATATAATTTTCATCAATAGCAACATGTTTAGCAGAAAGCAGATCATTGTAGTGGGTTCAGTAATAGTACTGTTGGGCCTAATGCTTTCTCTAGATATTCAGGGTTTAGTAAAGCCAGGTGAAGGTGCTGCTCCAGCTAATACATCAGCTCCGACTGCGGCATCTGTTGTTAAGCAAATTTCATTAGATGATGTATCCCAAACTGCAAAAGAAGGATTAAATGCCAGCCTTAAGGCTCAAATAACTGAACTTGAGGCTCAATTGAAAAGTGCATCCGATAATGAAAAATTAGATTTTTATAAGAAACTTGCCCAGCAGTGGGATGATGTTAATCTTGCTACGCCATCTTCTTTATATTTTGAGATGATCGCTGAAAAAGCACCAGCTTTTGATTCATGGCTAAAAGCAGGAGATAAATTTACAGATGCTTATCAGCAAAGCATGGATACTTTGGTTCAGCCTGCTTTAGTGCAGAAAGCGATCAATTCCTATCAAAAGGCTGATAAATTAAAGCCAAATACCCTTGAAGTTAAAACAGGCTTGGGTATAGCTTATGTTACCGGGACTCCAAACCCAATGCAGGGAATTACTTTATTACTTGATGTTGTAAAGCAGGACCCTAAAAATTTAAAAGCTAATTTGAACTTAGGCTTGTTTTCAATGAAATCAGGTCAGTTTGATAAAGCTGTTGAACGTTTTAAAACAGTAATTGCAATTGCTCCAAGTGCCGAAGCATGGTTTTATTTGGCATCTAGTTTTGAAAGCATGGACAAAAAGACTGAAGCTATTGCGGCTTATTTAAAAACAAAAGAGATTGCGGCTGATCCTAATATGAGTCAGTTTGTTGATCGTAAAATAAACGAATTAAGTAATTAGATTATAAAACATTTTTAAAAAACAAAATTATGCCAAGCGGTAAGAAAAGAAAAAGACATAAAATGGCTACCCACAAGCGTAAAAAGCGCTTGAGAAAAAACAGACATAAGAAAAAATAGTCTGAATAACCCGATTTAAATAAATTAGGTTATTTTTAAGACTCATTGAATAATTAAACCTCCCGCATTAATGCGCCGGAGGTTTAAATCATTCGTTTGTTTTTATTTTCCCTATATTTTAAACGTATGCTGGTTTTTACCGGCGTCTTAAATTTAGCCATTGGTAAAGGAATTAATTATAAATTCATCCCCTAGCGGGGTTACTATTGCTTTACTGCAAGACAAGCAACTCGTAGAATTAAATACAGAGCAAGTCAGCAACAATTATGCTGTTGGCGATATTTATCTCGGTAAGATCAAAAAGATCATGCCCGGGCTTAATGCCGCCTTTGTAGATGTAGGCTATGAAAAAGATGCTTTTTTGCATTATCTAGACCTTGGTCCACAGGTCCAGTCGCTTTTAAAGCTGACAAAGATTGTAAAGGGAGGCAGTTACAAGGATAAACTGCTCAATAGTTTCAGACTGGAAACGGATATTAGTAAATCCGGTAAAATTTCAGATATTCTGAATCGGAACATGGTGCTACCTGTACAGATAGCGAAAGAACCTATTTCAACAAAGGGCCCACGTTTAAGCTCAGACATTTCAATAGCAGGCCGTTTTGCGGTGCTTGTACCTTTTTCGGATGTCATCTCGATCTCCAAAAAAATTAAGAGCAACACAGAGCGTAACCGCCTAAAGAAGATCGTAGAGAGTATTAAGCCAAAAAACTTCGGTGTAATCATTCGTACTGTTTCTGAAGGAAAAGGTGTTGCAGAACTTCAAAAAGATCTATTGGATTTGATCGATAAATGGGAAAAATTTACAACCCGCTTACCTGGTACAGAGCCATCTAAAAAGATTCTTGGCGAAATGGGGCGAACCTCAACCATCCTAAGAGATATATTGAATACCGACTTTACCAATATTCACATTGGTGATCCTGCATTGTTTGAAGAGATTAGATCTTATGTTCATGAGATATCTCCTGAAATGGAAAAGATTGTTAAGCAGTACCGTGCTAAAGAGCCGATATTTGAACATTTTGGTATCGATAAACAGATCAAATCAGCATTTGGACGGACTGTTAATTTGCCGGGTGGAGCTTATTTGGTTGTTGAGCATACCGAAGCTTTGCACGTTATTGACGTAAACAGTGGTAACCGGACAGCAAATACTGAAAATCA
>CAIJME010000207.1 GCA_903821625.1 uncultured Sphingobacteriales bacterium
ATACCTCAGACTTCATACTTCATACCACTGACAACTGAACCAGGAGCCAAGACAAAGGATCAAAGACAAAGGACAATTCAGCGCTAATTTGAAGTTTCCTGCTTTTCCCCTTGTTCATACTTCATACCTCAAACCTCCGACTTCATACCTCATACTACTTAGCATAAGAAACAGACCTGGTTTCACGTATCACAGTAACTTTTATCTGCCCAGGGTAGGTCATTTCTGTTTGAATACGGTTAGAGATATCCGCGGCAAGTATTTCAGCAGCTGCATCAGAAATTCTTTCACTTTCTACGACCACTCGTAATTCTCTACCTGCCTGAATAGCAAATGTTTTTTCAACTCCCGGATAAGATAAGGCGAGCGACTCAAGTTCTTTAAGACGTCTGATATAACTTTCTACCACTTCTCTTCTTGCTCCTGGCCTTGCACCTGAAATTGCATCACAAGCCTGAATAATCGGAGATATCATGGAGGTCATCTCGACTTCATCGTGGTGAGCACCAATTGCATTACATACTTCAGGATGTTCCTTGTATTTTTCTGCAAGCTGCATCCCTAAAATTGCATGTGGCAATTCAGGATTATCATCGGGCACCTTACCAATATCATGTAATAATCCTGCGCGCTTAGCCATTTTAACATTTAATCCCAGTTCGGCAGCCATAGTTGCACAAAAATTAGCTACTTCACGAGAATGTTGTAACAGGTTTTGTCCGTAAGAAGAACGATAGCGCATTCTTCCAACCATTCTGATCAGTTCAGGATGTAGCCCGTGGATTCCAAGGTCAATTACAGTACGCTCACCAATCTCAACGATCTCATCTTCAATCTGCTTTTTAGTTTTTGCAACTACCTCCTCAATTCTTGCAGGATGTATACGACCATCTGTTACCAGCCGGTGTAAAGCCAAACGGGCAATTTCACGTCTAACGGGATCAAATCCTGAAAGAATGATTGCCTCTGGAGTGTCATCAACAATGATTTCAATTCCGGTAGCAGCTTCAAGAGCTCTGATATTACGCCCTTCACGACCAATTACTCTTCCTTTGATCTCATCATTCTCAATATTAAAGATTGAAACGGTATTTTCAATTGCACTTTCAGTAGCCGTACGCTGAATAGTCTGAATTACAACTTTCTTAGCTTCCTTGCTTGCTGTTAATTTTGCCTCGTCTACAATATCTTTAATTTGAATCATTGCCTGTGTACGAGCTTCCTCACGCATTGAGTCAATTAATTGATTTTTAGCATCTTCTGCAGATAAACCAGCAATTGCTTCCATTTGCTGTATATGCTGACTCTTTAAAGCATCCATATCTTCCTGCTTCTTTTTAGTCAGTTCAATCTGATTTTCCAAACTAGATTTAACAGTTGTTAATTCTTCTTCTTTACGTGTCAGGTTTTCGAGCTTCTGGGTAATTGACTGTTCTTTTTGCTTAATTGAATTCTCTCGCTGATTGACGTATTATTTCTTGTATTAATTTCCTGTTCATGATCAGCTTTCATCTGCAAAAACTTTTCTCTTGCTTCAAGAAGTTTATCTTTTCTAAGAATCTCAGCATTGGTTTCAGCATCCATTAGAATCTTTTTAGCCTTTTTCTGAGCTCCTATTTCCTGGTTACGAAATAATTGGCTTAGTAAAAACCGTCCAAGTACAACCCCTGAAGCAAGTCCAATTAAAATGTAAAGTACTATCTGTAATATGTCCATAATTATTTTAAATAAAAAAAACCGCAAAATTTAAGCTTCATGTACTGCAAAAGCTTGATGCAATAGTATTAGTAGTCAAGGATCATCAGGTGCCTAAGCAATGAGGAATCTTTAAACTCTTCTAAATACTAACGTGTTAAGCTTTAACTAGTGAAACTCAAAAATTTAACTGCGGTTAAATCTTGAATGCTCTTCAATATTGGGAACGATACTACTTGGAAAAAAAATCTGTCAACAGCTGATCCAATTGATAAACCTTTTCTGTTACATCTGTATCTTCATGCATTACTTTTCGTTCAGCTTTTAATGTAGCTGTAGCATAATGCAAAACACACATGGATAACAAATCCTGTTTATCCCGAACCGCATAATTTTCTTGATATTCTTTTATGCGATCATTAATTATTTTAGCTGCCCTTCTAATCACTTCCTCTTCTTCCATGTTTACCTTTAGGGGGTAAACGCGATCGGCAATATTTATTTTTATGGAGATTTCTCCCATTTGAGCTTAGTTCACTAAGTATTACTTTTTAAGCAACACAATACACTTATCTATTTCGCGTACAAATTCGGTAATTTTTTGCTTTATGTCAAGAGTTTTTTCACTATGGCCTAAATCATTAGAAGGAATCCCTTCTAATGAACGAGCTAAGGTTAAAACTCTCAACTTTTCTTCCAGATCTGTTTTCAATAAATTTCGGCTATCAACAGCCTGTTTTAATGAAATATTCTCCTGTTTCAATAAGTCATTTTCCTCCTGCAAAGCCGTACAAAGCTCTATTAACCTGCCTGTTTTATCTATTACTTTACTAAGCTGATCTGCGACTGTCATTTAAGTAGTAAGTTGTAAGTATTAAGTTCTAAGTAGTAAGTATTAAGTAGTAAGTTTTAAGTTCTATATATTAAGTTTTACGCTTTTACCTTTTTGCTTTACGCTTTTAGCTTTACGCTTTTACCTTTATGCTTTTACCTTTACGCTTTTACATTTATGCTTTTACCTTTACGCTTTTACCTTTACGCTTTTACCTTTATGCTTTTAGCTTTACGCTTTTAGCTTTACGCTTTTACCTTTACGCTTTTAGCTTTACGCTTTTACCTTTACGCTTTTACCTTTACGCTTACTTCCTTATCTCCGCTCCTGCCTGCTTCTCGAAATTAAGTATTAATTTCTGCATAAGTGCCTCAATTTGCTTATCCGTCAGAGTTTTCTCTTCATCTTGGATCAGAAAACTAAGCGCATACGATTTTTTACCTTCAGGAAGCTTATCACCAATATAAACATCAAATACATTTACTTCTTTTAAAAGACTTTTATCCGTTTTTTGAGCTATCTGTTTAAGTTGCTCGAACGTGACCTCTTTATTGAGTAACATCGACAGATCTCGTCTTACAGATGGAAATTTAGGGACCTCTGTATAGCTAATCTTATTATTTCTAACAGACTTTACAATCAGATCCCAATCAAAATCAGCATAAAATACATCTGAAGTAATATCCAGTTTTTTTAATGATTTTTTTGAAACAATACCAAAGTCAACCAAAACCTTTTCTCCTTTGCAATAACTAATACCAGAAGAAAGATCCGGATTTGTCGTTTCAGAAGAGCTCAAACCCTTAATATTTAATCTGCTAATGATCAAATCGACTGCAGACTTTAAATTATAAAAACCTGCATCGCTAGATTTTGAATTCCAGTTTTCAGCTTGTTTGGCTCCGGTTATAAATACTGAAAGACGTTGATTTTCCTTGTAATTTTCATTTTCAAGGCTATATACCTTACCAAATTCATAGAGCTTAAGGTCTGGTTTGCGACGATTCTGATTATATGCTATAGCTTCTAAGCCTGAAAATAACAAATTTTGACGCATGACATCTAAATCACTACTTAAAGGATTAAGGATCTTAACTGCTAAATCTGGCTGTGATGAATAACTGATTTTTGTTAACGAATTACACAAGATTTCATAAAATCCGTTTGCTGTAAGTAAATCTGCTGTTTGATTTTGCAGCACCTCTTTATCCGGTTTTTGGGCATAATTCAAGGATGCACGTATCTGATTGGGAATCTCAATATGGTCATAACCATGTATTCTCAAAACCTCCTCGATAATATCCACTTCACGGGTTACATCAACTTTATACGCAGGCACTTCAAGCTTCATGCCCTCCATGTCCTGAGACACTATTTTGATACCCAGTCCGCTTAAAGTTGAATGTATCTCTTGTGTTGAAATTTCCTTACCGATTAAACGAGTAACATTTCTAAATGAGATATTCACATCAAATGGTTTTGCAGGCGAAGGATAAATATCAGATATTTCAGAAGAAATATGGCCTCCGGCAAGCTCCTGAATTAGTAATGCTGCACGCTTGAGTGCTATAACAGTCATTTCGGGATCAGTGCCACGCTCAAACCTAAACGAAGCATCTGTTTTTAACCCATGACGCTTAGAAGTTTTACGTACCGAAACCGCATCAAACCAGGCACTCTCTAAAAAGATGTTGCTTGATGAGGGTTTTACCCCAGATGATTGACCACCAAAAACACCGGCTATACACATCGGCTCATTCGCATTACAAATCATCAAATCGTCTGCAGACAATTTGCGTTCGGCATCATCTAGCGTATAAAAAATAGTCCCTTCTCCACATTTTTTAACGATCACTTTGTTACCTAAAATGGCGTCGGCATCAAATGCATGCAAAGGCTGACCCAGTTCATGAAGCACAAAATTAGTGACATCAACCACATTATTTATGGGTCTGATACCGATGGCGTTTAGTTTTTCCTTGAGCCAATCAGGAGAATCATTAATGGTTACCCCACTGATACTCAACGAAGAATACCTGCGGCAAGCCTCCATATCTACAAGCTCAACAGGAATATTCAATTCTTGACTCTGAACTTTAAACCCAGAAATATCTGGCATCGTTAGTTCCAATTTCAGGTAAGCTGCTAAATCACGCGCAACGCCCAGATGAGAAGCTGCATCGGCACGGTTTGGAGTCAAACCAATCTCAAAAATAAAATCATCTTCCAAATTAAAGTAGGCACTTGCTGCCGAACCGATACGTGCATCGGCATCTAATTCGATTATCCCAGCATGATCATGGCCTAAACCAATTTCATCTTCAGCACAAATCATTCCTTCTGAAACTTCACCTCTAATCTTTGATTTAGCTATTTTAAAAGGCTCACCTGTTGTAGGATAGATCGTTGTATTTACGGTGGCAACTACCACTTTTTGACCTATAGCTACATTATTGGCACCACAGACAATTTGAAGATCTTCTGCCAAGCCAACATCTACTTGAGTAACCTTTAGTCGATCTGCATTGGGATGCTGTACACATTCTTTAACATATCCAATAACTAAACCTGCAAGACCCCCTGGAATAGTCTGCACCTTATCAATGCTTTCAACTTCCAATCCGATGTTAGTGAGTATTAAGGATAATTCTTCGGGAGTTTTATTCGTGTTAATGAATTGCTGCAGCCACCTATAAGAGATCTTCATGTTCTAAAAATGATAAACGACAAAGATAGAAAGAGATATGAGATTTGAGAAAGGAAAATAGAACTGATGAGAGTTTTAAAAAATGAGTCGGAATAGATGGTAGATAAACGATAGCATGTACGCTTTTACACCTCAATCCAAGATACCTTCATCAGCAAAACTCAAAAAACCTTGATCAGTAATAATCAGATGATCCAATACAGGAATATCTAAAAGCTTTCCTGCAGACCTCAATTTTCGGGTTAATTCAATGTCGGCCTCACTAGGCTTCAAATTACCTGAAGGGTGATTATGCGCCAGAATCAATGAGGCAGCATGATTTTGGAGCGCTATATTAAAGATGATCTTTGGATCAGCAATTGTTCCAGCCTGACCACCTTTACTTATCAAATGACTCGAGGTGATCTTATTTGCACGATTGAGTACAATGATGTAGAATTCTTCATGATTTAGATCTTTAAAACGCGAAAAAATAGCCTCATAAACATCAATACTGGTACTTACCTTCACCCGATCTGGGCTGATCGTTTCTTTTCTTCGCCTACCTAATTCTAACGCTGCTATGATGCTAATGGCTTTTGCCTCGCCAATTCCTTTAAATCTGGATAAGTCAGAAATGCTAAGCCTAGCCAGCTGGTTGAGATCATTTTGACATGAATAAAGAATACGCTTACTTAACTCAACAGCACTTTCATTTCGATTACCTGATCCAATCAGGATGGCTATGAGTTCTGTATCACTCAAACTTCTTCTTCCCTGATTCGATAATTTTTCTCTGGGGCGATCTTCCTCTGCCCATGCTTTGATACTTATTTTATGTTCATATGCTCCCATAAATTAAACATCGAAAAAAACATAAAACTAAAAAAGGGGTTCCGATTAAACGGAACCCCTTTTTTAGTAAACGGTCTTTTCAGATTATTTTAAAGCGTTAACAAATTTTGTCAGTTTAGACTTATTGTTAGCTGCTTTGTTCTTGTGTATGATATTCTTCTTTGCTAAACGATCTAACATAGAGATCACTTTAGTTAAAAGCGGTGTTGCTTCTGATTTGTCAGTAGTAATACGTAATCTTTTGATTGCGGACCTTGTGGTTTTCGCCTGATAGCGATTACGTAAACGCTTAGCTGCGTTTGATCTAATTCTTTTTATCGATGATTTATGATTTGCCATTTCTTAAGCTTATTATTCCGTCCTTCTTTTAAGGAC
>CAIJME010000208.1 GCA_903821625.1 uncultured Sphingobacteriales bacterium
GCTGTACCACCTGTTGGAGTCCAGTAATCTTTTGGATTATAGTTACGATAACGGTAATTACTTCTTTCCAAAGAATGACTTACATCAAAATTTGCCCATGAATTTATTTTTGCATTTAAAGCAAAATTACCAACCCAATTGAATTTCTTGTCTTGTCTTTGAGTTTTGTAAAGCGTATAAAGCGGGTTAGTTGTTTCACCACTCCAATGGTTCATACGCAAATAGTATGGCTGTCCATCAGGGTTGAATTCATTAAGATTAACATCAGGCTCTGCTAATGCAATGTTAAAGAAGATACCACCACCTGATCCAGGATATTCAGTATTCGTATTAACTATTAAATTTGAAGTGCTGAATTTTAACCATGGAGCAAGCTGCTGATCTACGTTAAAACGGAAGTTTTGTCTGGTATAACCATCAGTCATTTTGATAATACCGTCCTGAGAGTTATTCTCAAACGAAGCATATACACCAGTTTTTTCAGTCCTTGAAGTCATAGAGACGAAATTGGCATAGTTAATACCTTGATTGAAAAAGTCGTTCTGCTGATTACGAGTTACACCATAAGGATTGTCCATATAGTGGTCAGCCTTTGGAACTCTGTTACCTGCAATTAACGGGCTATGACCGGCATCACGATATCCAGCTGGATAGGTTACACCTTGATACTTAGTAAAAGTACCTACATACTGCTGATAATCTGCTGCAAGAGCAAAGGGATGGTGAGTAGCAAGATCTAAGGTATTTGCAATTTCCTGCACACCTGCTTCATTACGCACATTCACTTTAACAGTATTTAATCCAATACTATTACCTCTTTTGGTAGTTATTGCAATTACACCGTTACCAGCTCTTGATCCATAAAGTGCTGATGCAGCTGCACCTTTAACAACTTCCATTGATGAAACGTCGTCTGCATTCACATCTCCAAGAGATCCAGTGTAGATTACACCATCAATCAAAATAAGCGGTCCTGAACCTACGTTATTCAAGTTATTATCTGCTCTTAACTGAATATCAACTCCAGCACCAGGGCTACCACTTGAAGAACTTGTTCTGATACCAGCAACTTTTCCAGACAAAGCGCCTGCTAATGAAGTTCCTGTTACAGCGTTTAGTCTTTCTTCACTAACCTTTGTAACTGAAACTGTCAGTTTTTCTTTGGTAGTTGCACCGGCTACACCAGTCACAATTACTTCTGATAGTTGTTTTGCATCAGTAGTTAATTGTACGTTTACTGTGTTACCTGAACCTATTGAAGCTTCACGAGTGGTGTAGCCAATATAAGTTAATGTCAATGTGGTACTGCCACTTGGCACACGAAGGCTGTATCTACCGTCTCCACCTGTTGAGGTTCCAACGTTAGTACCTTTTACTTTAACGCTGACTCCAGGCAATGGTAGACCGTCCTGTTTGTCGGTCACTGTTCCTGTCACAGTGCGTTCCTGAGCTATAGCTTGAAAAGCTATAAATAACAATAGGAACAAACTTTGTAGAAGTTTTTTCATACTAAATTAATTTGAATTGTTTAAATGAGGAATCGTTAATTATTGGTTATAATAATTGTCAAATTTGGGTAAGTTTATTGTTAACACAAAGTTAATTTAACGTTTTTTTTATATTTTAATTATAACTACCTGATAATCAATATTTTAATTTTAAAATAATAAAGTAAAACTAGATTAAAATCAGTACTATTAATCCCTAAATCACTCATTCTCAGGTTAATCATCTTAATTAAATTAATTACAATAAATTTAAAAGACGCTAATTAAACAAATAATTATGATGGATAGACTAACCGTTTATCGGAATAAATTCAAACGATAAAACCAGTGCTAGGGCTATAAAGAGTTCTAACTGAGCCCGCCAATAAATTAAAAGCTTTCAATACAGAAGACTTGAAACTAAATTCAGGTATTTTGAAAAATTAATGCCCAACCATAAATACAGCATTACTGAATAGCAGTTTACCATTTTCCCAAAAACTGCGAAATAGCGGATCATCCGCTAAATATACGACTGAGCCATTCCCAATTTCTTGAACACCAAAAATTAAACCATCGCTTAGTTTTTTCTTGACTTTTGAACCTACGAATCCGGTAACATAATTATCTTTCTTAATAACTCCAACATTCCAGCCATCGCTCATGTACTGATAAACATTATCATCAAGCTTCAGGGTATAGTAGAAATCAGGAAAACCAAAAGCAAGAGGATGAGTATTATCCAGATCTACCTTATATATAGCACCTGGAATATTGGTTTGAACACTTTCTCTTTCACGGTTCTGATACAATTTAAGTACTTTATATGGATCAGTTTCCTTATCTTCTTTCTTTGCTTCTTCCTTGTTTTTGATATCAAAACCTTTCAGCCCCACCAGTTGAGACACAGCACCATCCATAGCAATCAGCTTTCCACCGCTACGTATCCATTGCAGAATTTTATCGTTTCCTAAATCAGTATATTTTCCATTAGGTAAAATAAGTACGTCAATACTTGACCAGTCGATGCGGTTAAGATCCTGAGACCGAACTACACTAATTGGATAGTTAATCTGTTGCTCAAAAAAATGCCAGATCTCTCCAAAAGCAAGTGAAGAAGCCGCTTCGCCGCTTACAACCACAACCCTTGGTTTTCTGATATACCGAACCTTATCTGAGCCAAGATCCGCTCCCTTATCTACAAAAGCTGAAGAAATTGGCTGTAAAGCAATACCAGATTTGCTGGCTAGATCCGTTATAACCTTCTCAAAACCACCATCAAGGTTTGAATTTCCATTGCGCGCAATGATTAATGAGCCCGCATTGAATCTATTGCCCCCGCTTTCGAAAGCAGTTTCAGAATACCGAACCTTAATATTTTTACTTAATAATTGGGCTAGAAACTTAGCATCTGCCACCGAATTCCAGTTTGCAACGTATGCAACCGGATTTGACAGGCGAGAAATAGTTGAAGTCGGTAATTCAAGAGTGCTTATCAAAGGATTTAAGGACTCCTTACTGGCAAATGCCTGAATTCCGTGTGCGTATGGCAATGACCATGCCGTAATGTCGTAGGTTGCAGAGTCAGAAATAAAGGTATTCGGCTCAAATAATACTTTCAAAAGAACAGATTTTGGTTGATGAGCACTGATAACCATATCGGTTTTATTAACCTTAATACTCTCAGACTTTCCTGTAAAGTAGTTGAAAGCCTGTGCTCCTTTTGCCGAACCATACCCAAATTCTATTCCATTACGTTGTAAAAGCGTAGCCAGACTTTTGAGTTTTTCAGTATTATCTCCACGGATAATATAAGATTTATACTCTCCAGGAGGATTTGTTTTACTTGCAGAAAAATAATTCCTGAACTCATTCAATGCCCTTTCTGCATTTTTTGAGGAAGCCTCGACTGCAGAAAGCCCGGTGGTAAAATGATGATCAATACGGTCTTTTAAAGTAAGGGTATCGCCTTCTGAATTGATAATTGCCAATCCAGCCCTTCCTGAACCACCTTGCTCAAAGGTCATACCTACAGAACCATTATAGATGGGATACGTATCCCCATAGGATGGATATAAAAGATCAAAGCGCTCTTTAGTAAAATACATCCAGCCCTTTTCATCAAAATAGCGGGCATTATTCTTGCCAATGATGGTTTGAAATTCTCTTTGCCATTGACTAATATCCTGGTGATAAGGTTCAGCTGCAGGAGCAAAATAATAGGGCTCATCAACTCCTTGTTCATGAAAATCTACATGAACTTGAGGAAGCCATTTATTAAATACTGCCAGTCGCTGCTGACTTTCTATTTGAGACTGCCAAGCCCAGTCGCGGTTAAGATCAAAATAATAATGGTTTGCTCGTCCGCCTGGCCAAGGCTCTAGGTGTTCGCGCGTAAATGGCAAGGCATCTGGAACAACATTTCTAATTGGATTATAAAAATTAACATAGCGTTCTCTTCCATCCGGATTTAAACAAGGATCAAGTACAACAAGGGTGTTTTTCAACCATTCTTTTGTTTGTTGATTTGCGGGATTAACTAGCTCGTAGATTGTTTGGAGCGAGGCTTCAGTTGATACCGACTCATTTCCGTGCACATTGTAACTTAACCAAACCACAACAGGCTGGTCTGATGATATCTCTTTTGAGGAAGAAACTGAACTTTGTTCGTTTATCCCGGCAAGATTCAGGTTATATTTTCTAATCTGATCGAGCCTGCTGATATTAGAATCAGAGCCTACAAAAGCGAGAAGCAAAGGACGACCTTCATTGGTTTTTCCATACTCCTGTAACTGAATATTCTTAGAAACTGAAGCCAGATAGTTATAATAATCAAGCACCCGATGATGCGGAGTAAACTGATCACCTAGTTTATAACCTAAAAATTCTGACGGTGATTGTATTTTTTGAGCTTGAACACTAAAAATTCCAGCGATCAAAAGGAAAATTAAAAAAAAGTATTTATTCATAAAACTAAAGTTTTGATGCCAGCTGGCCGGCTATTAAAATTTTGTCAGGCTTTCAAATTCTATTGGTAAACGGTAAACCTAGTTTAAAAGGGGAATTTTAAACAGGTAAATTGGTTAATTTCGGAATCTATTTCAAAACCAGCATATCGGCCACTAATCTACGAATGAAAAAGTCTAATTGCCAAATTCTTCGCCTTGATGAACAAAAATCTTAATATTGTATCAAGCTAGATAACATGACAACGGAGCAATTATACAAGATTTACTTAAAAAACCCTCAAATTTGTACTGATACAAGGAAAATAACAGCTTCATGTCTATTTTTTGCACTTAAGGGTGATAATTTTGATGGAAATAAATTTGCTCAGCAGGCCATCGAAAGTGGAGCAGCATACGCTATTATTGATGATACAGAATATGCATTGAATGATCGATTTATAGTTGTTCAAAATGTTTTGGAAACCCTTCAAGATCTGGCTCGCCTACATAGAAAACAACTGAAGATTCCTGTCATAGGTATTACCGGATCAAACGGAAAAACAACAACCAAAGAACTGATTAGATCTGTTCTCTCGCAACAGTTCAACACCTTTGCAACTGAAGGTAACCTGAATAATCATATCGGAGTGCCTTTAAGTATCTTATCGATAACTAGTGATTGTGAGATTGCAATAATTGAAATGGGTGCCAATCACCAGCGTGAGATTGCATTTCTATGCAGTATTTCTCAGCCTAGTCATGGAATGATTACCAATATTGGAAAAGCACATTTAGAAGGTTTTGGCGGGATTGAGGGGGTTAGGATAGGTAAAGGAGAACTGTATGAATTTCTTTATAAATCAGCCGGTATTGTGTTTTTAAATAATGATGATCAGATATTAAGCAGCATGGCTCAAGAAAGAGGCTTAGCAAATACAGTAGGATATGGAACAGGAGCTAAAAACTTTGTTGCAGCAAGGCTAAAAAACTCAAGCCCATGCCTCAGTATTGATTGGAATTTATCAGGAGAACCAAAGCATACAGCCTTTTCAAATTTACCGGGTAACTATAACTTTGATAATATATGTGCCGCTATTTGTATCGGCGGCTATTTTAATTTAAGTCCCGATAAGATCAATAAAGGGATCCATTTATACAAACCTTTAAATAATAGGTCGCAACTACTGGAAACTCAAAACAACACCATAATCTGCGATTACTACAATGCTAATCCAAGCAGTATGGTAGTAGCATTGGATAACCTAAATGCTACCGATGCAAAATCTAAAGTTCTAATTCTTGCGGATATGTTTGAACTGGGTGATGAGTCTGCAAATGAACATCGCTTAATCCTTGAAAAAGCATTACTTACAAAAGCTCAAAGAAGAATATTTGTTGGAGAGGAATTCTACAAGCTCAGGGGCATTGAAGATGCCGAGTTTTACAGGAACACTTTGGAAGCTTTAGAAGCACTCCATCAAGATGCAGTTAAACAATCTACCATTCTATTAAAAGGTTCTAGAGGAATGAAGCTTGAAAGTCTGCTAAATATCCTTTAACTTTTTCCTGTATCGCTGAAGAAAGAAAATGATCGGAGCACAAACGAAAGCTATAGTATAAAGAGGGTGCCCTGAATCAAGCAATAAGACTGAAGAAAGGCAAAAAACGATCAGAAAAATCGTTAACCAGATGAAATATCTGCTGAGAAGAAATCGTTTAAAAATAGTCATACTTATAGCGCTTTTTCAACGCGAATACCCACGTCACTTATATGATCTAGCGGATTATCTCTCATATTTTGTTCAAGCTCAAAAATATAGGTTCCTTTTACAGGAAATTTATAATTCTCTTTAAAATTGATCTGATAGTTGTACATATTCCCTGAACCACTACCAAGCCATTCGCCGTCAGCTAATGCTAGTTTAAACTCTCTGCGTTCAGTAACCTTCTTACCATCCGGACCAGTTATATGTATCATAATAAAGATATTGGAATACTTATATCCTGCAGAATGCCGAAGATTGAGATACAAATTATACGAAATATCTGTTGCTTCAATTTTTACTGGAATGCTAATCTTTTGCGAATAACTCCAATTGCGCTTCTCAAATTCAGCATTTGTATCTGCAATAGTTTGGGTGTCCTGACATGAGATAAAGCTCAGCATCAAAAATGACATCAATAAAAACAATGTTTTGATCTGCTTCATTTATTATTATTCTGCAGGACGCTCACGGTTATTGTTATTTCTGAAGTTTTTTCTTCGCTTATTGTTCCGGCTAGTCCCGGATGAACGTTCTGCCGATGGTTCAGCCGGCTGATTAGCCTCTGCCGAATTTGGCATTACATCTGGCCTTACCGGCCCGGTGGCTGTACCTGCCTGTGGCTGTAAATTACCCGGCCCTTTCGGTTTATTCCCTTTTTTACGATTGTTCTTCTTATTTCTTATAGACTTATTATCAAGGCGGGTTAAACTATCCTGACCCACAACATTTTCATAGTCAAATACTTTAGCAACAACTGGCTTATCTTTTTCAGGAACCTCCTCTTTAAGGAATTCGGGCTTAATTCCCTCTTTATTAAGTTTTTGAACTTCTTTAACTCTCGCTAAATCCAAGGCTATCCAGTTTTCATCATTAGGATAGCTAAACCACATTAGTTTCTTAAAAATATCTGTTTTTTGATGTCTGACCGTGCCGGTTAATGTCTCTAAACGATCTACATTGTCTGGAATATCTTTCAGAGCATCCATATAGGTATCAAGCTCATAATTAAGGCAGCACTTTAATTTGCCACATTGCCCCGCAAGTTTTAAAGTATTCAATGAAAGATTCTGGTATCTGGCAGCAGAGGTTGAAACCGTTTTAAAATCTGTTAACCAGGTTGAACAACAAAGTTCACGTCCGCAAGAACCAATACCACCTAAACGACTGGCTTCTTGGCGCATACCAATTTGACGCATTTCTATTCGAATACGAAAGGTTTCTGCCATTTTCTTGATCAGTTCCCTGAAATCAACGCGACCTTCAGCAGTATAATAAAATGTTGCTTTTGTTCTGTCGCCCTGATAATCTACATCACTAAGTTTCATAGCCAGGCCCAATTCTTTCGCTAAAACCCTAGACTTATGCATCGTTTCAAATTCAAGATCTTTTGAAACCTTCCATTTATCAACATCAGTAGGTGTAGCTTTGCGATAAATCTTTTTAACGACATCTTCTGTACGAACATGTCTCTTTTTGAGTTGCATCCTAACCAATTCGCCAGTCAAAGAAACGTGGCCAATATCATAGCCACCTGTTGTAGTTTCGACAGCTACAAGCTCGCCAGCTTCGAGATAAAGGTTTTCTGTATTGAGATAAAACTCTTTTCTAGAGCCCTTAAATTTAATTTCGATAATATTAAATGGTTTATAATTTGAAGGCATGTCCATATGTGACAGCCAGTCATAAACATCTAATTTACTGCAACCATTAGTAAGGCAAGAGCCATTACTCTTACATCCGGCAGGGGCACAGCCACCTGTTGAACAACTTCCACATCCCATATCTAATTCAGTATATATTGAGTCCCCGCAGGGAGCGTATTAAACTTTAATATTTTAACGAATTGTAAAGATACATCTAAAAATAAAATTTTAGGATTCGCATTACGCTCAATATGATAATGAGCCTTTTCCAATTCATTGATAATGGCTTCAGCTTTTGCAAGATCAAGGTGTTTGCTGAAGTTTTGAACAAAATCCAATTCTGAAGTTTGCAAGTGAACCAATTCCTCTGCTCCTGAAATAATCATGATACATTCCCGAATCAGATGTATTCCATATCGCAAAAGGTTTTTTTGATTTTCACGTCCTAATTTTGATGATTCATCAACAAATAAAAATATCTGTCCTCCTTTATCTGCAAAGGTCATTCGCATCCAGGAAGAAAAGAGCCTGAAATCATCGCTTTCATCTTCTTTCAGGAAATTTAATGCGCTTTGTAAATTCCCTTCACTCAAATAGGCGATCCTGGCAGCCTGTGTTTCAGGAATATCTTTACTTTGAACCAAGTATTTTACAATATCCTGTTTAGTTAAGGCCGGAATTTTAACCAGCTGAGTTCTTGAAATGATTGTATTTAAAATTTGATCTTGGTTTTTTGCAATTAAAATGATCAGCGTTTTCTCTGCCGGTTCTTCCAATGTTTTTAACAACCTGTTTCCTTCATTCTTTAAATATTCAGGAAGCCATACAATCATTGTTTTATACTCAGATTCAAACGGTTTTAGCGATAATCTATGTAAGATATTCAAACACTCGGCCTTATTGATATTCGGCTGCTTATTTTGAGCATCCAAACGGTTACGCCATTCATCGAGATCAAAATAAGGATTACTCAGAACAAGATCCCGCCATTCTTCTAGGTCGGGTGATGAGTCCTCTTTTTCACCTCCTCTAAAAAAAGGATATGAAAAATGAAGATCGGGATGAATGAGCTTATTATACTTTCTGCAGGAAGAACATACGCCACAGCTGTCTGCTTCCAGGCGATCAGTACAGGAAATAAATTGTGCATAAGCCAATGCAAGAGCGAAATTTCCGGAACCATCCGGGCCCAGGAATAATTGCGCGTGGCTGACGCGGTTTTCATGAACCGATTGAATTAATTGTTCTTTAACTTCCTTCTGACCAATAATTTCACGAAACAGCATGGTGCAAAATAAGAAAATTTATGCTTTTCAACAGATGTTCTTTAGCAAGTTTATTAATTCATAAGGATCCTGATTCCAAGTATTTTAGGAGAATGGCTATGGCTCAGACAAAAGGTACACCCTCAAGGTACCAGTAAATTATACCTCCTAGGTTTAAAAAAACCTTAGTTTTGCCTCAACCAATTATTTTATCCCATTGAAAATTAATAAAACTGCAAGATTAGATCTTTCTAGGAAAGAAATGCAAGACTTTGGCTACAAAGTTGTTGATGCAATTGTTGATCATTTTGAAACACAGGACCAAAAACTTCCTGTAGCTACGGCCACCCGAAAAGAAATTGATGCGCTTTTTTGCGAAGAAGCACCAGAAAATCCAATGGCTGCAGATGATGTTTTAAAGTTTGTTCTAGAAAATGTAATGCCGAACAGTAATGTTATAACCCATCCAAAAGCTTATGCATTTGTACCGGGCCCCAGCAATTACATTAGTGTGATGTCTGATACACTGGCCACAGGATTTAATATTTTTGCAGGCGGATGGGTAGGGTCGCCGGCTGCAGCAGGTGTTGAAATCAATACGCTGAACTGGATGTTAAAACTTTTTAATTTTCAAGTAAAAAAAGGTGGCGGAATCTTCACCAGTGGTGGATCTATGGCAAACCTCACTGCATTAGCAACAGCAAGAAAAGTAAAATGTGGAGATGAATTTTCAAAGGCGATCATCTATTTATCTGATCAGGCGCATTCATCAAATATTAAAGCGATCAATATTCTTGGCTTTAAAAAAGAGCAGATCAGGATCATTCCTACCGATATGGAGTTTAAATTTTCAATCAATAAACTTAAAAATGCAATTGCAAAAGATAAGATCGAAGGACTTCAGCCTTTTTGTATGATTGCTTCAGCAGGTACAACCAATACCGGGACCATTGATCCACTCGAAGAGCTTGCCAGAATCTGTAAGAAAGAAAATATCTGGCTACATGTTGATGGTGCATACGGAGCCGCCGCAATGCTTTCAAAAAATGGTAAAAAGTTGCTCAAAGGAATCGAAAAAGCAGATTCTTTAACAGTTGATCCGCATAAATGGCTTTTCCAACCCTATGAAATTGGCTGCCTCCTGGTTCAAAATCATAAATGGCTGAGTCGTACTTTTACTGAAAAACCGGTCTACCTTAGAGATATTGAAGGCAATCAATCAGAAATAAATTTTTACGACCATGGCATCGAATTAACAAGAAATTTTAGAGCATTAAAGTTTTATATGTCAATAAAAACCTTCGGTTTACAGGCATTTAGAAAAGCCATCGATTATAGTATCGATCTAGCCGAAGCAGTAGAAGCTGAGTTAAGACAAAGTAATAAATGGGAGGTTATTTCACCTGCAACTCTTGCCATAATTAATTTCAGATATAACACTGTAGAAGAAAAATTATCTGAAAAAAAGCTTGATGAAATGAATCAAAAAATTTCGGCAAAAATGATGGCTTCAGGTGAGGCTCTTCTGGTTACAACAATTTTGCAAGGCCAGGTAGTATTAAGAATGTGCCTAATCAACCCAAGAACCACCATTGAAGATGTAAAAAATACCCTGGCGCTATGCGAGAAGTTTGCTTTAGAATAAACAAATGATCAAGTAACATCGCTTAATCTTATATTTGTTTCTGTTCAACATGACCAGCCTATGCGAGTTCTAGCTTTCGATTATGGTACTAAACGCATTGGAATTGCTGTGACCGATCCGCTACAGATCATAGCTACCGGCCTAGATACGATTCATCCCAAAGATATTATAGCGTACCTCAAAAAATACCTTTCAACAGAACAGGTAGAACTTTTTGTGGTCGGCGAACCCAAACAGATGAATGGCAGTCCGTCACAATCGGCACCTCATATTAAAGGATTTATCACTACCCTGAACAAAAATTTTCCAGATATACCCGTCGAGCAAATCGATGAACGATTTACTTCAAAAATGGCATCCGCGGTTGTTGCTCAAAGTGGATTCAAAAAAACAGATCGACAAAATAAAGAACGCCTAGATACTATTTCTGCAACGATCATCCTGCAAACCTATCTACAGAAAAAAAGCATGGGCTTTTAAAAACGAGCAAAAACTCAAATTACCTATCTTTAGGCCATGGAGCTATTAAGTGAAGAACTAATACACTATCTGGAAAATTCCTGCGAGCCTGAAAGTGAACTTCTCAAACATATAAACCGAGAAACACACCTCAAGGTTTCTATGCCTCGCATGCTTTCAGGGCACTATCAGGGCAAATTGCTTAGCATGATCAGTAAACTGATCAACCCTGAAAGAATTCTTGAAATAGGCACTTTCACAGGTTATGCCACCCTTTGTTTGGCAGAAGGACTCAGAGAAAATGGACGTATCTATACCATAGATATCAATTTAGAGTTAGAAGATATGGTGCGGTCAAACTTTAAAAGATCAAACCTGGATTCAAAAATAATGTATCAGATTGGTGATGCTAAACAGATTATACCCACTCTAAATGAAACCTTTGACCTCGTATTTATTGATGCCGATAAAAAAAATAATGCTACCTATTATGATATGGTCATCGATAAGGTACGATCAGGTGGGCTCATCCTAGTAGATAATGTACTTTGGAGCGGAAAGGTACTGGATGAGGGTGTTTCAGACCAAAAGACCTCCAACATCAGTCAATTTAATGAGAGGGTCAGCTCAGATCAGCGCGTTGAAAAACTGATACTACCCGTACGAGATGGATTATTTTTAATTAGAAAAAAATAAATTAATGAAAAAAATTGTGGATGTTAAACCTATACAATCAGTACCACATGCTCATCTTTTTAAAAAATGAAATTCCTTACATGAAACAATCATTACTAGTACTGATCGCTTTGGGTATTTTAACGAGTTCATGCAGTCTGCTTAAAAAAGAACAAAAATCAGCTCCGCTAACCCAGATTACTAAGCCTGCAGAGCCGGTTAAAAACTCTGATAAAGTTAGTACTACCAATTCTACTTTAATAAAAACTCCTGCCGAAAGTTATATTGAACGTTACAAAAACATCGCCATCAC
>CAIJME010000209.1 GCA_903821625.1 uncultured Sphingobacteriales bacterium
ATAGAGCATCCACGTGAGGTATTAAACCTTGATCAAAAGATCAATGTTGTTGTTTTAGACTTTGATGACGAGAAAAAACGTATCGCATTAGGTTTAAAACAATTAACTCCTCATCCTTGGGAAGCTTTAGACACGACATTAGAGATCGGATCTAAAGTTAAAGGTAGAATTGTTACAGTTGCAGATTACGGAGCATTCCTTGAAATCACACCAGGTGTTGAAGGTTTGATTCACGTTTCTGAAATGTCATGGTCTCAAAATCTTCGTAATCCTCAGGAATTCCTGAAAGTTAACGATGAAGTTGAAGCTCAAGTATTGACCTTAGATCGAAACGAGCGTAAAATGAGTCTTGGTATTAAACAACTTACTCCAGATCCATGGAAAAACATCGGCGAGCGCTATCCTATCGGTAGCAAGCACAAAGCTGTTGTTAAGAACATGACCAATTTTGGCGTATTTGTTGAGATCGAAGAAGGCATTGACGGTTTAATCCATATTTCTGACCTTTCATGGTCTAAGAAAGTAAATCATCCAAATGAATTCACTAAGGTAGGTGAAGAACTTGATGTGGTTGTCTTAGAACTTGATGAGGCTAACCGTAAACTGAGCTTAGGCCACAAACAGTTAGAAGAAAACCCTTGGGAAACTTTCGAAACTGTATTTACTATTGACTCAATACATGAAGGAACGGTCTTAAAGGTTACAGATAAAGGCGCTATCGTTGCATTGCCATACGGTGTTGAAGGATTTGCTCCAACAAAACACATGGTAAAAGAAGATGGATCTTCTGTGAAAGCGGAAGAGACTGCTGAATTCAGAATCATTGAATTTAATAAAGATTCTAAGCGTATCGTAGTTTCTCATGCCCGTATTTGGGAAGAGGCAAAAGCTGAAGAACGCAAAGAAGAGTTCAATGCTAAAAAGAAAGAAGCAAAAGCTACGACTACTGCCGTTAAAAAGGTAAAAGAGTCTGTTGAGAAGTCTACTTTAGGCGATCTTGGTGTATTGGCACAATTGAAAGAAAAGATGGAAGGTGCAGAAAGCAAAGCCAAAAAAGCAAAGAAAACTGAAGATGATGCAGCAGCTAGTACTGATGCAGTTGAAAGCACAGAAGAATAAGCACTAAAGCTTTATCCTATTGCCTAAGCCCTGATGTAAATCAGGGCTTTTTTTTTAATTAAATATTAGCAATAAATTTGAACATCTAATTAGTACTTATTTAATCTTTGCTATTAAATTATAGAATTTTGGACTTGGGTATAATAATTTTTTATACTTTTGCTCAAATTATACCACTGATGCAAACATTAACTCTGCTAGACGGTCAAAGATTCCAGATCACCATTCAGCGCCTTTGCCATCAGTTAATAGAAAATCACGACATCTTCGATCATTCAGTAATCATCGGCATTCAGCCTCGCGGAGTATTTCTCGCCAATCGAATCATTGAAGAGTTGAAAAAGACCTTACCAAGCGTTAAAATTGAAAGTGGGAATCTCGATATTACTTTTTTCAGGGATGATTTTCGTCGCAAAGATGGATTATTAATTCCAAGCAGTACAGAAATAGATTTCATAATTGAAGGAAAAAAGGTCATTCTAGTGGATGATGTTTTATGGACTGGTAGAACCATCCGTGCAGCTATGGATGCCTTGCAGTCATTTGGCAGACCAGAAAAAGTTGAATTACTCACCCTTGTGGACAGGCGATTTTCAAGGCATCTACCTATTGAAGCTGATTATATAGGAATAAAGGTTGACACGATTGACTCACAAAAGGTCATTGTAAATTGGAAAGAAACTGATCATGAAGACAAAGTAATCTTACTATCAGAAAAATAATGGCAGAACAAATTCTTACTTTAAGTACTAAACACCTGCTGGGAATAAAAGATCTCACAACCAGAGACATCGAATTGATTTTTGAGACAGCTGATACATTTAAAGATGTACTTAATAGGCCAATTAAGAAAGTCCCTTCGCTGAGAGATGTAACCATCGCTAATATATTCTTTGAAAACTCTACCCGAACACGTTTATCCTTTGAACTTGCACAGAAACGCTTATCTGCAGACACGGTAAATTTTGCAGCCTCATCTTCATCAGTAAGTAAAGGCGAAACATTGATCGATACGGTGAACAACATTCTGTCTATGAAAGTAGATATGGTAGTAATGAGGCACCCCTATCCAGGGGCAGGCATCTTTCTAAGCAAACATGTTAATGCTCAAATAGTAAATGCTGGAGATGGAGCACATGAACATCCAACCCAGGCTCTTCTAGATGCTTTTTCAATCAGAGAAAAATACGGTGAGGTTAGCGGGAAAAAAATTGCAATAATTGGCGATGTGCTTCATTCAAGAGTAGCCCTTTCTAATATACTTTGTCTTCAAAAATTAGGTGCAGAGGTAATGGTTTGCGGACCAAGCACACTTATCCCTAAATATATTGGCATACTTGGTGTGAAAATCGAACACGATCTTATAAAGGCGCTCAACTGGTGTGATGTTGCGAATATGCTTCGCATTCAACTGGAGCGGCAGGATATTAAATATTTTCCTTCATTGAGAGAGTACTCTATGATGTATGGACTTAATAAACAAATACTTAACTCGCTTGATAAGGAAATAACAATTATGCACCCAGGTCCAATAAATCGCGGTGTGGAGATCACCAGCGATGTGGCTGATAGTAAACAATCTATCATCTTAGATCAAGTAGAAAATGGAGTTGCTATCAGAATGGCAGTTCTATACCTTTTGGCCAATCAACGCAATTAATTGTGTCACTTTGATGTTTATTGACAATAACATCATTGACAAAAATTCGTTAATATTCTGTTTTCAACACATGTTAATTACTTATGTAAAAGTCTGAGGCGGTTTAGTTTAAATTAGTACTTATTATTTTGCTTAATATGTTCAGAAATTACACAATCTTCACATTAATTCTTGCATTTCTTACGATTCCTGCGCTGGCTCAAAATTCGGCATGGTTTAATTTGAACCAGGACTATAAAAGCGGAATTGAATTACTCGAAAAGGGAAAATATGCGGCGGCTTCCAATCAATTTAACCGCGTTCTAAAGAATGATCAAAAATCAAACGCAAAAGCGGAAATTAATGTTGAGGTCAGCCTTCTGAAAGAAAATGCCAGATATTATATCGCATTATGTGCCTTAGAACTTGGAAATAGCGATGCCGAATTCTTATTTCAAAGCTTTATTAGTGTTAATCCTGCAAACAATTTTACTAAGCTTGCATTTTATCAGGTTGGGCGCTCCTACTTTGCTCAAAAGAATTATTCAAAGGCAATTGAATGGTTTAAAAAATTAGAAGGAAGTGGTTTATCCGGTAAGGAATCGTATGAATACCGATATAAACTAGCCTACTCCCATTTTGAAATAAAAGAATACGACCAGGCAAAAGCCCTATTCGCTGAGCTGAAAGATCAAAAAAGCATTTTTAATGAACAATCCATTTACTATTTTGCTAATATCTGCTACCTTCAAAAAGACTATAAAAAAGCACTGATTGAATTCGAGCGATTAAAAGGATCAGGCTTGTATGAAAATAGTTATCCATATTATATTTCTGCGCTATATTTTTTGGATAATCGATACGATGATGTGTTAACTTATGCCATTCCTATCCTCAAGTCAACAAAACAACTTTATGAAACAGAAATGTTTCGGATTGTTGGGGCATCCTACTTTGCAAAATCAGATTATACCAATGCAGGAATATATTTTCAGAATTTTCAGCAAAAAGATCAGGGAAAAACGCAGAATAATCAAGATAATTATCAAATCGGTTATACCGCATTTAAGCTAAAAGATTACAAAAAATCTATTTTAGAGCTTGAAAAGCTTGAAATTGCAGATGAATATTTCCAGAGCGGAATGATTGCCTTAGGTGAATCCTTCCTAAAATCCAACAATAAACAAGCAGCCAGAAGTGCATTTTTTAAAGCCTCTAAATTAACATTCGACAAACAATTACAAGAAGAAGGCCTTTTTAATTACGCTAAACTATCTTATGAACTTGAATTTCATCAGGTAGCGCTAGATGCTACTCAACAATTCATAAAAACATATCCAAACTCAATAAAATTGGATTCAGCAAAAACTTTATTGGGAGAGATCCTGCTGACCACAAAAAATTATAAAGATGCCGTAGATATCCTTGAAAGTATCACAAATAGAAATCGCGAAGCTAACGCGGTCTATCAAAAAGTTACTTTTTATAGAGGCCTAGAATATTATAATGAACGTGCTTTCCAGAATGGCATTTCCATGTTTATGCGATCCAATAAATATATTGAAGACGATGAAATTCATTCGCTATCAACATATTGGCTAGCAGAAGCGATGTATGAGGTTAGAAAATTTGGAGAATCGGTAGTTAATTTTGAGAAATTCATGGAACTTCCAGCTTCACGTAAAACTGATGTATATAATTTTGCTCATTATGCATTAGCCTACGCAGCCTTTGAGCATGAGAGTTATAGAAAAGCTGCAACATACTTCACGCGCTTTCTTCGTGGTAATGAAAAAGACAAAAATACCATCAATGATGCGATCCTTCGATTGGCTGATTCATATTTTGTTTTGAAAAATTATGAGGAAGCACTAGTCTATTACAACCGAATCATTGCATCAAAAACTTCAAGTGAAGATTATGCCTTATTTCAAAGAGGAATGATACAAGGCTTACAAGGGCAGAATGACTCAAAAATTGCAACTCATCAATCCTTATTACAACAGTTTCCAAAATCAAACTATTCGGATGATGCAAGTTTCGAGATTCCCTATACTTATTTCATTAAAGGTGATTTTGAAATTGCAAAAACAGATTTAAGCGCACTGATACAAAAGTATCCAAGAAGTAGCTATGTGCCACGTGCATTAATTACAATCGGTCTGGTAGAACTAAATCAGGATCAAGAAGAAGCGGCAATAGTAACATTTAAGCGCGTAGTTAGTGAATACACTACCACTGACGAAGCAAAACTGGCATTGGAATCCATTAAAAATATCTACCTCCAAAAATCGGATGCAACCGGTTTTCTAGATTATGCAAATACTACAAGTATTGGGAATCTGAGTACTTATGAACAAGATAACATCACTTTCCAGGCAGCAAACAATCGTTTTCTTACCGCAGACTATCAGGGAACATTTGAGTCAGTGAATGCTTACTTCGATAAATTTCCGAAAGCAGTACACGACAAACATGCTCGCTTTATCAGGGCCGAAAGTCTGGTTAAACTTAAAAGGCCAAATGAAGCGATTCCGGATTATGAGTTTATTCTTAACGACTGGACCAGTGATTATACTGAACGTGCACTGATCAGCATTTCAAAGATCTACCTTGCTCAAAAGAAATACAACGAGGCGATCGTCCATCTTAAAAAACTTGAGCTAACCTCTGAATATAAAGCTAATTATAGTTTTGCGGTGAATAATCTAATGGAAGCTTATTCTAGCATGAATTTACCAGATGAAACACTTCAATATGTAAAATTCATAAAAGAATCTAACAAATCTTCTGAAGAAGATTTGTTCAGAGCGGGACTTTATTCAGGGAAAGCTAATCTGATCATTGGTGATACCATTCAGGCAGTTAAAGCTTTTACAGAGGTTGCAGAAAAAACACAAACCGTAACAGGTGCAGAAGCAAAATACAATATGGCTAATATTTTATATCTGAGACGTGAATACAAAAACTCTCTTTCTTCAGCATTTGACCTAACCAATAAAATGCCATCCCATGATTATTGGGTGGCAAAAACTTATATTCTGATTGCCGACAACTACATTGCATTAAAAGATGTTTTCCAGGCAAAAAGTACGCTCCAGAGTATCCTTGAAAATTACGAGAATAAGGACGATGACATCCTTGCGCTGGCCAAAGAAAAATTGGAAAAACTGAAAAAAAAATAATAGAGAATGAATATTCCAACTTTAAAATATAGGCTGATAGTTAGTTTGTTTTTTTTATCTGTTATAGCTCAGGCGCAGGATAAAAAGAACGACACTCCCACTGGCACACCATCTGCAAATATTACTGAAGAAATAGAGGTTATAAGGCCATATAAACCAGTCCTGGCAGATGCTGTTAAGATTCGCAGAAACCCTGACATGAATAGCAACAAAGTATTTAAACCCGTGCTAACCTACAGTGTAATTGATAAAAAGCTCAATCTGAATTCAAATATCAAAGAGCTTCAGGCCCAGCAAATGGCAGATGAACGATTATCAGTTCTTTCCAATAATTATATTAAAGTGGGTGCCGGAAATTTCAATACTGCTCAAGCTGAAGCCTATTTTAATTCAGGTCGTGATGCAGCATTACAAACTGGAGCTTATTTAAAGCACCTATCTCAGCAAGGTAATTTAGAAAAACAGCAATTTTCAAATCAGGAAATGGGTATTTTTGGAAGGTCGGTAGCAGATAACTATAGTATTTCAGGAAATTTAAGCTATGACCGCAGGTCAACTTTTTTCTATGGATTTGTGCCTACATCGAGCGCAGCTATCGATAAGAGTAAACAGGGATTCAGTACTATTGCTGCTGAGGCAGAAATAATGAATAATTATTCTCAGTCTTCCCCTTTTAATTATGCCGCAAGTATAAATGCGTACCAGTTCAGTACTATTGATGATGCAAAAGAAAGCTCAGTTTTATTGAGAGGATCTTTTAATAAAGAAATTAGTCTTTTTAATGTCGGACTGAATACATCGGCAGATTTCACATCAACAAAAGACGCGACCTATAATCTGGGAAATAATATTCTAAGAGCAAACCCTTATTTAAATTTTAAAGGTAAAGGCTATGATTTAATACTGGGCGCAAATATCGTACAGGAATTTGGTGCAAACAGCCGCCTGAATATTTTCCCATCCGTATCTGCAGAGCTTCCTGTAGTTCCTGAATATGCAGTTGTGTTTGCAGGGCTCAATGGAGATGTATTAAAAACCTCGATAAGAGATCTAGCTCTAGAAAATCCATTTTTGAATAAAAATTTGGCATTTAAAAACTCATTGGAAAGAATCAATGTACAAGCTGGAGTTAAAGGAAATGTAGGTGCAGAATTTGGATACAACATTATGGGCTTCTATAAGAATATAGATAATATGCAGCTAATGGTTAATAATCAATCTATAGTTAACCGCTTTGATGTGATTTATGATAACGGCAAGAGCACTGTATTTGGTCTCGAAGGCGAATTAAATGTAAAAGCTTCTGATGTATTTAGTATTGGCGGCAAAGCACAGCTTTTCAAATATGATCTGGCTAATCAAACTCATGCCTGGTTTAAACCAACATTGAGACTAATCAGTAATGCGAGAGCTCAGGTTAATCAAAAACTTTTTCTGGATGCCGAACTTCTTTTCCAGGGTGAAACTAATGCACGGGTTAATGCAATTGGAGGCGGATTTTCTTCAAGCACTCTTAAGGGTTTTATTGACCTTAGTGCAGGTGCAGAATATAAGGTGCACAATAAAATTGGAGTTTATCTGAGGGCTAATAATTTAACAGGACAGTCCTATCAGAGGTATTTATATTATCCTAAAATGGGGCTTACCTTACTAGGCGGAGCGAACTATTCATTTTAAGGCTTAGTTTGGCAGCTTGACAATTTAAATTTAAATTAGCCACATAATGGATATAGGTCTTTACATTGTAGAATTATTACGTGAACAGGATGAAATAAATGTTGCTGGATTAGGCACATTTATGAAAATCAGGCTTGCCGGTTCATTTAATAGCTCTAGTAATGAATTCTATCCCCCTACCTACCAAATATCTTTCAAGGAGAGTGAAATCAGTGATTTAAGTCTAGTTCAGTTTATTAGTGTTCAGAAAAATCTAAGTGACACATCAGCAGAAGAACTCATTAAAAAATTCTCAGAAGGCCTATTGGAAGTACTCAATAGCTCAGACTCTGTAGAAATAGAGCCTATAGGTTTTCTTCGCAAAAAAAATGGAAAAATTATTTTAATACCAGCAGGTAGTTTTGGAGTTCCAGATCATTTTTTCGGATTAAAACCTGTTTCTGAATTAAATAATCAAGTCTATCTTCCAGTAGAGGAAGAAATTCCTGGTACAAAGCTGAGTGAAGATATAGCAGAAGAAGAAGAATATGAAGAAATCAATAAAACACGATCTTGGGTTATCCTATTTATCAGCTTTATTGTATTTTTAATTGCAATTTCTGCATTGTATTATTTGAATTCTGATTTCAATAGTTTCATTAAAAACAAAAGTGCCGGTATTTTTTCTTCTACGAATAAAGTTGAGCAGGCAGCGCCTGAATTAATTGATTCGACAAAAATAAGCTCAGAAAAACTCAATAATGTTGTTGATAGTGCATCAATAGTATCAGATAGCCTACAGCAACAAACAGATACTGCTATAGCAGGGGGTAATGTATCTGATATTTTATGTCCTATCGAAGTTGTTAATTATGAGCTAATTATAGCTGCATTTTCAATAAAAACTGAAGCCGACATGTATATTAAACAAATCGGCACAAAAGGAATCCAAGCAAAAATTGTCGAAAATATGCCTGGAAAAAAACTAAAAATCAGTATCGGTACGTTCTTAGATGAAGAATCAGCACAAAAAGAATTAAGCAGAATACACAAAAATATAAATAAAGATGCCTGGATAGCCCGGGTAAAACAATCCAAAAATCCAAAATAATGTTTCTACTTCAAATTGATACACTAAATCCAATTGCTGATACCGCAGCAGCTACTTCTCAGACAATGCAAACCGGTGAAGAATTAAGGTTTATTGAACTCCTTTTCAAAGGCGGCTGGGTAATGGTGCCATTGGCATTACTTGCATTCATGGGCTTGGTTATATTTGTAGAGAGGTATCTAACCATTAGAAAGGCTTCTAAAGATGAAATGAACCTGATGTTGCAGGTAAAGCAGAGTGTTAAATCTGCAAACCTCGAATCTGCCCTAGCCATCTGCAGAAATAGTAATACTCCGCTTGGAAGAATGCTTGAAAAAGGCCTTTTACGCATTGGAAGACCAATCAAAGATATTGAAGGTGCAATTGAGAATGTTGGAAAACTGGAAGTTTCAAAACTTGAAAAGAATATCAGCATTCTTGGAATTATTGCCGGAATAGCGCCCATGCTTGGTTTCGTAGGTACCATCATTGGGGTTATTACTATTTTCCATGAGGTATCAGTTAAAGGAATCATTGAAATTGGAACTATTTCTGGCGGACTTTATGTAAAAATGATCACTTCAGCAACCGGCTTAATCATTGGTATTATTGCCTATGTTTTATATCATATTCTGAATATCATGGTCGATAGAATTATCCTTAAAATGGAGACAGATGCTATTGAGTTTATTGACCTTTTAGAAGAACCAGGCAAATGAATTTAAGAAAACGACAAAAGAGAGGAACAGTAGAGGTTCATACATCGGCATTAAACGATATTATGTTCTTTTTACTGCTGTTCTTTCTCCTGGCATCAGCTGTGGCAAATCCAAATGTGGTGAAGCTATTCTTACCCAGATCAAGTTCAGGTCAATCAATCCCACAAAAAACGATTAATGTTTCGATTACAAAAGATCTTGAATACTTTGTAGAAAAGAAAAAAGTCAACGCTTCTGATCTATTTCAGAATATAGAGGTTTATCAAAAAGCATCTCCTGATCTAACCATCATTCTATATGCCGACCGTACCATTGCAATTGAGAATGTAATAGATCTAACAGATATTGCCAATAAACTGAAGATAAAACTGGTTTTAGCTACAGAAACAAAAAAATGATAGAATACCGCAGACAGGAAGAGAACAATTATCCGAAAGCATATGCCATTTCAACTGGTATTATGATTGTATTTCTGGTGATTAGCTTTTTCATTATTGCGAGCCGTGTTGAACCTGATACAGGTACTGGAGGAATCATTGTCAATTATGGCACCTCAGAATTCGGTATGGGCGATGATTACATGAGTGTTGAAGAGCCCTCAACTTCGCCGGATGCCAACAATACTTCGCCAGACAAAGTGATCGTTGACAATAACACTTCTGCAGATGTGAGTTCGGAGGTTACAGATAAAGCCATAGCAACTCAGAATAATGAAGATGCACCTGAAATTGTGACCAAGGCAAAAAGTACAGCTAAATCACCTACTGTGAGTGTACCGGCTAAAGATAATAAGCCTGCAGTTAATCAAAATGCACTTTACAAAGGCAAAAAGAATGATGGACTTGGAAAAGGTGATGGAACAAGCACCGTTGCAGGCAACCAAGGAAGTGCTAATGGCGACCCGCTTTCGCCCGACTATGGAGAAGGTGGCTCAGGTAATGGAAGTTATGCACTAGACCTTAAAAGTAGAAAATTTACCAATTTGTCTATTCCGAAGGATAATGGCCAGAAATATGGAAAAGTTGCCGTAAGGATATATGTAGATAAAAATGGCATTGTGGTGAATGCCATTCCTGGCGTAAAAGGAACTACCCTATCCGACAAAGATATCTGGGAAAAATGCCGTATAGCCGTTATAGGATCCTCTCTAAACAAATTAGAATCAGCCCCTGATGTTCAAATCGGGGTAGTGATGTTTAATTTTAAGGTTAAATAATTTAGTTCCAGTATAAATAAAGTTGGGATTAGGATAATAGCTTTTCTTAAATTCAAATTTTATCTGAGAATTGTATTTTAAAATCCAAAAATAAAATCCCTGAAAGAGAATTTTACAATTTGATAAAGTATTTCAAGTTCTGAACTTCTTTTCACTAAAAGACTTAACAAAAACTTATTCTTTTAACAGGAAATGATCATGCAGCCATCCTAAAGGCAGTTATGAACCCTAACTATTTTAGTGTTTTTTTTCGAAGCTCCACGCTCCTTTTGTTAATTGAATGAATTAGTCTATTATTATCCAGGCAGCTAATTTCAAACCTTTTGGCCTGATAGATTTAAATTCTAAAATTTATTTTGCCATTTACTCATTAATACCTACCGCTTACTCTTTTTATTTTTTAATAAAAATTTAATACCTCAGATTGAATTTTTAAATAAATGGGTTTATTAAGTATAAACAGTTTATCCAGTTGGAAGTATTATGAGAGGAATGAAAAATCATTTAAAATTAGGAATTCTATTAGTTGGAATATCACTATTACTATTAACATGTAAAAAAGAAAAATCTACTATTCAACACGCTAACCTTGAAACACTTAGTAGAGAAGAGGTTATTAGTTATTTTGAAATGGCAAAAGTATCATCGAATGTAAATTCTTCAAATAAAAAACAGGTTAGTCCAAATCTTAAAGGAATAACACAGGAAAAAATCAACAATAGTTCAGCATTGCTAACAATTATACCCACAACTACCATTTACGCGGAGCATTATAGCAGGATATTAATGTTAAAAATAAACCAGGAAATACGGGCTGTCGTTTTTAGTATGTATTCTTCTAAAAAATCAAATAGTAAAAATTTTTCGGGTGAAATAATGATGACTGATTTAGATGGCAGTTTTATAAATGGTTATAGAGTTTTTGAGGGAAAGGTAAAAAGTCAATTTAGAGCCAAAGCCAACGATAATAAATCTTCATTAAATTATATAAGTTCAGTAGGTCGATGCCCGGAGCATGGTGAATGTTATAGTAATTCACCTTGTATAGAATGTACTCAAGAACTTGATGAGGTAGTTGTGTATTTCGTCTACGACAATCACTGCATTATCAAATACATCGGGCGTTG
>CAIJME010000210.1 GCA_903821625.1 uncultured Sphingobacteriales bacterium
AACTAACTACTAACCAACTGATAACTGACAACAGATAAAAGTAGTAAATAGCGAAAATCCACCCTTAAGTCTTGTTGTAGGCAAACCAGCCCTAGATGCCATTCGTGAAAAATACAAAATGGTTGAAGAGGAAATAAAGCTTGGGAAGAAGTAACGCTAAACACCTCTTTTGACCAGTAAAGATCATCCAAAAACTTCAAATCGTTCCCAGAATCCATCCTGTGGGAGCGGAGCAAAAATATGAACCGGCTCCAATTTAACAGGATGCATAAATTGAAGTCTGCGGGCATGCAAACAAATACTTTTTTTAAGGCTACCACGAGGGTATCCGTATTTATTGTCGCCAACTATCGGACAATTTAGCGTTGATAACTGCACACGAATTTGATGAGGACGGCCGGTAATCGGGTCAACTTCTATGAGATAATAGCCTCCAAGCTCACCTAAAAGTTTATAATTTAGTTCTGCACGCTGGCTTCCTGGCACTTCCTTTTCATAGGCCTTGGTTACATTTTTTTGAGGGTTTTTAACCAACCAATGCACCAGTGTTCCTTGTTCTACAGCCGGACGGTTACGTACTACTGCCCAATAGGTTTTATGCATGTCACGGCTTTTGAACATTTTATTGATACGATCAAGCGACTTGCTCGTTTTTGCAAATAAAATAACCCCACTAACTGGTCGGTCAAGACGATGTACCACACCCAAAAATGCACCGTTCGGTTTATTGTATTTTTTGGCAATGTATCGCTTAACTTTTTCATCGAGCGATTCATCACCGGTATCATCAACCTGTACAATATCTCCTGCCCGCTTATTTACAGCGATTAAGTGGTTATCCTCAAAAAGAATATCCTTATCGGTAATATCGAGTGAAAGAACAGGGAATTTTGCTTTTTTAAATTCAGGAACAGCCATTAATTATCTATTCTTAATATTGTTCCTTTTCATTTGGAAAATTGCCGGCTTTCACATCTTTAACATAGGAATGTACAGCACCATTGATCTGTTCAAAAAGATTTAGATATTGTCTTAAAAATCGTGGCTTAAATCCTTTGGTCAAACCGATCATATCATTGATCACCAGAACCTGTCCGTCGCAATGTTGCCCTGCTCCAATCCCAATCGTTGGAATTTTAACGCTATCCGTAACCTCTTTAGCAAGTTTTGCAGGTATCTTTTCAAGAACTACTGAAAAGCATCCTGCCTCCTGAAGTACCAAAATATCCTGCTTTAATTTTTCTGCTTCGGCCTCTTCCTTTGCCCGTACGTTATACGTACCAAATTTATAGATCGATTGAGGTGTTAATCCCAAATGTCCCATTACCGGAATGCCTGCCGTGATTATTCGCTCTACAGATTCACGTATTTCTATGCCGCCTTCTAGCTTAACAGCATGAGCTCCAGATTCTTTCATAATCCTGATAGCCGAATTTAGGGCTTCTTTAGAATTACCCTGGTAAGACCCGAACGGAAGATCGACAACAACTAGAGCCCGTTTTACTGCCCTAACTACAGAGGCAGCATGATAAATCATCTGATCGAGCGTAATTGGTAAGGTTGTTTCATGCCCAGCCATCACGTTAGAGGCTGAATCGCCAACAAGAATAACATCAATACCACCTTCATCAACAATGGTAGCCATTGAATAATCATACGAAGTGAGCATGGCAATCTTCTCGCCTTTTTGCTTCATTTCCTGGATCGTATTCGTAGTGATCCGTTTTACCTCTTTATGTGTAGACATGTAGCAGGGTTTTAATTCAATTCAAAGTTAGGATTAATAGAAACAATACACAGTCAAAATATATCTAAATGATGTGAGTAAAAAGAATTTTATAAATCCTTCATCAAAACTTTCAATTTTAGTAATAATTACCTAATTTTAACGACGTGAAATATGAAGTAAAAAACTTCCCTCTACACCGCGGAAAATCTTCCGAGATCATTGCTCTTCAATCGATTTTAAATACCTTTTCAATTTTTATTAAATGAATACTTACATCAAATTACCTGCAGTACTGCTTTTGGAAGATGGTACAATTTATCACGGAAAAGCCGCAGGAAAAATTGGAACTACCACTGGTGAAATTTGTTTTAATACGGGTATGACCGGATATCAGGAGATCTTTACAGATCCTTCTTATTTTGGACAAATCATGGTGACAACCAATTCGCATATTGGAAATTACGGAATTCACAAAGAAGAGGTAGAATCAGATAGCATTAAAATTGCTGGGTTGGTTTGTAAAAATTTCAATATTGCCTACAGCAGAAAACAAGCCGATTCTTCGATTCAGGATTATTTTCAGGATGAACATATCGTCGGGATATCAGATGTAGATACCCGGTCTTTGGTAAGACATATTCGCGACAAAGGAGCAATGAATGCTATTATTTCTTCTGAAATATTAAACATTGACGAATTAAAACAGAAGCTAGCAGCAGTACCTTCAATGGATGGCTTGGAGTTATCCTCACAAGTATCAACTAAAGAGGCCTATGAATACGGAAATAAGGAAGCTGCCAAACGGGTTGCAGTACTTGATCTTGGCGTAAAGAAAAATATATTAAGAAATTTTGATAGCAGAGGAGTTTTCTCTAAAGTATTTCCTGCTAAAACCACATTTGCAGAAATGGAAAAATGGAATCCTGATGGATATTTCATTTCCAATGGTCCAGGCGACCCATCAGCCATGCCCTATGCCATTGAAACTGTAAGAGCAGTTCTCGCTTCAAATAAGCCATTATTTGGAATTTGTTTAGGGCATCAGTTACTTGCACTTGCAAATGATATACGTACCATGAAAATGTTTAACGGTCACAGAGGATTAAATCATCCAGTTAAAAACGTAATCATCAATCATTGTGAGGTAACCTCGCAAAATCATGGATTTGGAGTAATTCCAGATGATGTTCGCAATTCAGATAAAGTAGAGATTACCCATGTTAATTTGAACGATCAATCGATCGAAGGAATCAGGGTAAAAGGTAAGAAAGCATTTTCAGTGCAGTATCATCCAGAATCATCACCTGGCCCTCATGATTCAAGATATCTTTTCGATGATTTTGTTGCCATGCTCAATTAATTAGTGCACGTGTACTTTTACACAAAAATATAATTTCAATCAGAACCAAAAATAATATGAGTTTAATTCTCGACGTTCACGCAAGACAAATTCTGGATTCACGTGGAAATCCAACAATAGAAGTAGATGTAATTACAGAAAATGGCATTATGGGCCGTGCTGCAGTACCATCAGGTGCTTCAACCGGAATTCATGAAGCTGTTGAGCTTCGCGATAATGATAAATCTGTTTATTTAGGGAAAGGCGTTTTAAAGGCTGTTGCCAATGTTAATGAAAAAATCGCTCAAGAACTTGTCGGAATTGATGTATTTTCTCAAAATAGTATAGATCAATTACTTATTGAAATAGATGGTACTGAGAACAAAGGTAATCTGGGTGCAAATGCAATTTTGGGTGTTTCTTTAGCAGTTGCTAAAGCTGCTGCTCAGGAAAGTCGCCAACCTTTGTACCGATACATTGGAGGAGTTAATGCGAATACCTTACCAATCCCAATGATGAATATTGTCAATGGCGGTTCTCACTCTGATGCTCCAATCGCGTTTCAAGAATTCATGATCATGCCTGCTGGCGCATCTTCTTTCTCTGAGGCTCTTCGCTGGGGAACTGAAGTATTCCATACCTTAAAAAAGATATTGCATGACCGTGGTCTTTCTACAGCTGTAGGTGACGAGGGTGGTTTTGCTCCTAAATTTGAAGGCACAGAAGATGGTGTCGAAACCATTTTACTTGCAATTGAAAAAGCTGGATATACTGCTGGAAAAGATATTTTTCTAGCTTTTGATTGCGCTGCTTCAGAATTCTACAAAGATGGAAAGTACGATTACACCAAATTTGAAGGTGAAAAAGGTGCCATAAGAACGAGTGCTGAACAAGCTGAATATCTTGCTCAATTAGCAGAAAAATATCCGATCATCTCAATCGAAGATGGCATGGCTGAAGATGACTGGGCTGGATGGAAATTATTGACAGAAAAGATCGGTGCTAAAGTCCAATTAGTTGGCGATGATCTCTTTGTTACCAATGTAAAAAGATTACAACAAGGAATTGACAGCGATACCGCCAATTCAATTTTGGTCAAAGTAAATCAGATCGGTACACTGACAGAAACAATCAATGCGGTTTCATTAGCTCAAAACAATGGCTATACCTCAGTTATGAGTCACCGTTCTGGCGAAACAGAAGATTTTACCATTGCCGACCTTGCTGTAGCATTAAACTGCGGACAGATTAAAACCGGTTCTGCATCACGATCAGACAGGATCGCAAAATACAACCAATTACTTCGTATTGAGGAAGAATTAGGCAGTAATGCACGCTTCCTAGGTAAGAATTTTAAATACATTAAATAAGTAGGTGTTAATAAGTTGATAATACCCATTAGCAAAACATCTTAAGAAAATCAATCTTAGGATGTTTTTGTTTTATATTTGTACTAATGACTAGAATATTAGATCTGATCCGGAATAAATATTTAATTGCATTCGTTGCATTTCTTACCTGGATGTTATTTTTTGATCGTAATGACCTGATATCACAATACGAATACCGTAGCCAGCTGATTAAACTGGAGGCCGAAAAAGAATTCTATACCCTTGAATCAGCTAAAGCGGTAAAAGATTTGAATGAACTGACTACCGATCAAAGCAAACTCGAAAAATTTGCCCGCGAAAAATACCTGATGAAGAAAGAAAATGAAGACGTATTCGTGATCATTGAGGTAGCACCACCCAAAAAAGAAAAGAATTCATTTTTAGGGATTGAGTTAAACTAAGATTCAAAAACTTCTTTTAACTTAACATTCTCAATCGTTTTGAGAATGGTGAATCAAGATTATCTAGCCTGTTGCTTTTTGTCAAACTTCGGCATTCCGCTTTCTTAAGAACCATTCAACGCTCAGAAGCGCAACTATCAGAAAAAATATAAATTTAAGATTGATCAGTTCCTCATACTTGCGGTCTTCATAGGAAATAGTTTTTACGGTTTCATTCTTCCTAATCATCTCAGGAAGGCTATTCAATTGATTAGGAAACAGCATTTTTCCGCTATTTTGCTCGGCCATGGTAAATAATAACTGATGATTGGCAAGGCTTTGTTTAAACTCAGCCTGCTGCTCGGTAACCGCAAATTGTCCATCTGCCTGATGTGATATCTTACCCAAATTAGTTTTTGCAGTATAGCTGTATTCACCTGCCGGCAATATCCCTGCATTTAGCAAATATGAATTGGATGTTCTAGAAAATAGATAGGAATACCCTTTACCCGACTTACTTTTCAGTGCAATATTCACATCGGGAGCATTAACCAGCTGATAGCTATCATTATACAGTTCGGCATTAAGCACAACCTGCTCATTCTCATCAAAAGCATTTTTAGAAGGATATACACGAAATTTCCGCTTATCCTCCCTGCTTGAAAGGTACTGTATTGTCTTTTGAATCAATTCATTAGTGGCCTCATGATTGGAATTTTCCTGAAAATCTTCGAGTCGCCATTTCCATATACCCTCAGCTGTTAAAACTCCGATTCGGCGCTGATTATCGTCGCCAAATACCAATAGTGGTTTTTCTGTGGGTAATTTCCCAATCTGTTGGGTGATGAATACCGTACTCGGTCCTTTTAATCCATAATTTCCAAAAGGACTGAGTAATGGCCCGAAGTTGCTGATCTTTAATTTATTGGCATCAGATAATGTAAATGCATAAAAATCAGATTTCAGTACTGGAGTGACTTCCTGTATGACTCCTGAACTGGTAATTCCCAATACAAATTGTGAAGCTACAAAAGCAGGAATATTACTTTGTGAGCCCAAAATGTATAAAAGCGGCTTATTTATACTTTTCTGGAGGATATCCTGTGCATTATTTATTACTGACGGCAGCTGATGCAGGATAATAAGATCGGCCTCCTGAATATCGGAATTAAGAAAATCAGTAGCCAATTTAACTTTTACAGCATAGTTTTTATTGGTTTCTATCGCCTGTTTTAATGCCGTTATATCGGGATGCGGAGAATTTGCGAGGATTAAAACTTTTTGCTTTCCATCAATCACCTCCACAAAAATAGTCTGAGTATTATTGACGATCGACAGCTCGCTAGCAACTGGTGCTAGGCGAATTGAATATCGCTGGATACCTTTACGGTTTGCAGGCAGGGTTAATAAAATACTTTGCCTGAATTCATCCGAATTGATTGAAATCGGTTTTGAGTAAACAATTCCGGCCGAAGATGAGATCGATAAAACAGAACTACTCCCCTTTGCCTGATAGGCCTCCAGACTTATTTCAATTTGAAAATCATTATCTAGATAACTAATTGCATTATAATTCACATTTGCAATCAGGAGATCGCGCTTAGCAATAGTATCGCCCAGGGCAATGGTATAAATTGGTGCACGCAGGTTTTTACTCTCATATTGAGGATTGGTACCGCGATTATAAATACCATCACTGCCTAGAATCAAGGCTCCAATATTTCGATTTGAGAACTGATTATCAATCAATTGAAACAAGGATGAAATATCTGTTAGCTTGCCATCAAACTTAAGATTCAGTCCATTTTTAACCTGAGAATCAAAATTGAATGTCCTGACTTCAAAATCTGCTGAAAGGTCTTTCTCCAGTTCCCGAATTTGATCAACATATCGCTGCTGATTAAAATCTGCTGTTTTTGAGATCAATATAGACGATGAATTATCCTGTGCAATCAGAATAAGAGGTTTTTCAATAGTACGGTTTGTTGTTTTTATTAGTGGAGCAACCAGCAAAAAGGCAATCATAGAAATAATAATTGCTCTGAGCCCAAAAAGAAGGTTTCTTAATGATCTGTGCAGGTTATTAGATGATCCATAGAGAATAAAAGCATAGACAATACCCAGAGCCAGGCATCCTAAAAGCCAAAAAAATGAAGCGTTTGTAAATTGCAATTGAAACAATAGTGGCATAGCTTTTACAACAAATTTAGCAGTTTAAAGAGGAAAGGTGAAAGCGGAAAGCTAAAAGGTGAAAGC
>CAIJME010000211.1 GCA_903821625.1 uncultured Sphingobacteriales bacterium
ATGAAATCTGTTAGTATTGCACTTGTTCTAATTAATTTTTTAGGATTGTTAAGTGCTGTGTATAAAACAGTTCTATCAGGAATCAGCAATGCAGTTCTTGCAAAGTGGTCCGAATTTTCTGATGAATCCTCAGCAGTTATCGTGCGTGAATAAATAATATGCAGCAACTGGCAATACGGAAATTTTTCAAGTGCAGATTGTAATTCTCCAGGTTCGGCAGAGCTTGCTGCCGATGGATCTGCAACATATTCTGAAAATAATTTAATGCCAATATTCTGATTATTTACCTCTTCCACTTTTACTCATTTTTTGAAAGCTAAATATTTTTTACCAATTGGCAAAAGCCTTGTTAAAAATATTCTCAGTTAGCTGCCGATTGATTAATATCAATAATTTTTGTTCTTGCGTTTGTATCGGTCCCTGGTTCAGACTGAATTCTTGAAATGCCTGAAAACTTTGGTCAAAATTCAATTCTGGATTCAGGCTGTTCGTGTACTTTACACTTACTGTAACAGTAACCCTATTTAATCCTGCGCGATCATTACCCTGGATAGCTACCGGCCTGATTGTGTAATCGGTAATCCTGCCCTCTAAATTAGCATCTCCATCAACTCTTACAATACTCAGTCTGGATTGATTACGAATCCTTTCTTTCAATGCTTCAGTGAATTGCTGACTTAAATAAGGAACTACCAATGCGGAGTTGTTCTCGAAAAACTGCACGGAGATTGTCTTCATTTCTGCAGGAATCGAAGCGCCTGAAAATGAATAAGTTCCACAAGACTGAAAAAACAGGATGCTCGAAAGAACAATAAAACACTTAATACTTGAAATAAACTTATGCATAGCTAAAGATGAGTTTATAATTCCAATTCTTTAATTTTACGGTACAAGGTACGCTCAGATATTCCAAGTTCCTGTGCCGCCAGTTTCCTTTTTCCCTTATGTTTTTTCAGGGCCTTCTTGATCAGGTCAGATTCTTTATCTATCAAAGATAATGACTCTTCCACTTCTTCAGCTTCATCCATCATATCGTATGATTTATCATTATTTGGCTGATGAATTACCAATTGATGCGGATCTGATGGAATGTTACTATCTCCTGGAATTTCAATATCACGGTAAAGCTGATTGATTATATTTTGGTTAGATTGTATACTTGAAGTATTTCCCCCGTTTTGTATAATTTCTGCAACTAGTTTTTTAAGATCCGTCATATCCTTTTTCATATCGAAAAGAACCTTGTAGAGTATATCACGTTCCGAAAAATCATCTTTATTTTGATTCTGAATTCGCATTGGAAGGGTGTTTCCACCCTCTTTAGGTATGTAATTTTGTAAGTGCTCTGCCGTTAAATTTCTTTCTTTTTCAAGTACGGCAATTTGCTCCGCAATATTTTTTAGCTGACGAACATTTCCCGGCCAGTTATAATGCATTAAAACCTGCTGTGCACTTTGATCTAGTACTACTGTTGGGCTTCTGTATTTATCCGTGAAATCGGCAACAAACTTCCTGAACAATAAATTGATATCCTCCTTGCGCTCTCTTAAGGCTGGTATTTTTAATGGAACAGTGTTTAAGCGATAGTACAGATCTTCCCTAAATTTGCCGGCACTTACCGCGTCAAAAACATCCTTATTTGTAGCTGCGATCACACGCACATTTGTTTTTTGTACTTTGGAAGAACCCACACGAATATATTCACCGGTTTCTAATACCCGTAACAAACGAGCCTGTGTACCTATTGGTAATTCTGCAACCTCGTCTAAAAATATTGTTCCTCCATCTACCACTTCAAAATATCCCTTACGGGCATCATGGGCACCGGTAAAAGATCCTTTTTCATGACCGAATAATTCTGAATCGATCGTTCCTTCTGGTATCGCACCACAGTTTACCGCGATAAACGGACCATGTTTACGGGCACTTAATGAATGAATAATATGAGAAAATACCTCTTTACCACTTCCGCTTTCGCCCGTGATCAGCACCGAAATATCAGTTGGTGCTACTTGTCTGGCAATATCAATAGCCCTGTTTAATAAAGGTGAATTCCCAATTATTCCAAATCGATTTTTTATATCCTGCACATCCATATTCTTATCCTTCTATCTGTAAATGAGAATAGATCATCATTTACATACTATTTTATTAATTAATAATTTGACCAATAAGCGTGGCCGGTGTGCAACGAACAATCGCCACATTAACATAATCGCCGCGCTTATTATTTTCATTGGTTGGGAAAACAACTGTGATATTATGTTCAGTTTTCCCTGAAAAATCCTGATTAGATTTTTTCGAAAAGCCATCGATCAGTACACGGTGTATTTTACCAATGTGCTGCTCCAACCGATGCAATGAACAGGCCTGCTGCATTTTCAGGATCTCATTAAAACGACGTGTTTTGACTTCTTCAGGAATATCATCTTCAAAACGTTTAGCAGCCAATGTGCCCGGGCGTTCCGAATAGGTGTACATGTATGCAAAATCAAACTTTACATAATCCATCAAACTTAACGTATCCTGATGTTCTTGTTCTGTTTCAGTACAAAAACCAATGATCATATCCGTTGAAATGGAGCATTCAGGGATCAGGCGCCTGATGGTATCGATCCTTTCAAGATACCATTCCCGCGTATAGGTGCGGTTCATCAGCTCAAGCACACGTGAATTTCCTGATTGTACTGGCAGATGGATATGATTACAGATATTATCATAGGTATTCATGGTATGTAATACCTCATCGGTGATATCTTTTGGATGAGACGTAGAAAAGCGAACACGCAATAGCGGGTCGATCTGAGCCACAAGCTCCAGAAGGCCAGCAAAATTTAGCCTATCTTCCCATTGATATGAATCTACATTCTGACCCAGTAGCGTAACTTCGCGATAGCCCTCTTCAAATAATTCTGTAGCTTCTCTAATAATTGATTCTGGATCTCTGCTTCGTTCTCTTCCCCTTGTAAATGGAACTACACAGAATGAGCACATATTATCACAACCGCGCATGATGGAAACAAATGCAGAAATGCCATTGCTATTTAACCGAACCGGACTAATATCTGCATAGGTTTCTTCTCGGGATAGAAGAACATTTACCCCACGCATTCCTTCGTCGGCTTGTGAGAGTAAATTTGGAAGATCGCGGTAAGAGTCTGGCCCGATAACGATATCAACCAGCTTCTCTTCTTCCAAAAACTTAGATTTTAGGCGCTCAGCCATACATCCTAGCACACCAATTGTCATTCCGGGACGTTTCTTTTTTGCCGCACTGAACTCACGGAGCCTGTTTCTTACTCTTTGTTCAGCATTATCACGTATCGAACAGGTATTGATAAATATTACATCTGCCTCTTTATACTGAGCAGTTGTTTCGAAACCCATATCCAGCATCAAAGATGCAACGATCTCACTATCAGCAAAATTCATCGCACAGCCGTAGCTCTCGATGTAGAGTTTGCGTCCAGAATATTGTTTTGGCCTTTCAATGATTAAGGCTTCACCCTGACGGGATTCATCGTGCAAGGCAAACTCTGAAGAATCTTTTAAGTTTAATGGCCGGTCAGACATTTGAATTTTAATTAGCTTACAAAAATACGTAATTTTCTATTGAATGACAATTTGTCAGTCATACTTTTTAATCTTAATTAGCATATTTTTATTTTGCGGTGACATATCTAGCAGGTATTAATTGGTATTAATTGTATAGGTTTAAGTTTTAGACAGATATATGACTGAAATAAATAGATATGCCATTATCCGAAAATGGGCCCTGATTGGATTTTTGATTCTGATCACATTCATTTCAGGTTTGGCCATATATCTAAATTATTATTGGAAACCTATCATTACTCAAAGAATTAAGGAAACCGTTTACCAATCTTCGGATGGTTTGTATCGTATTGATTTCGACAATGTGAGGATGAATTTTGTTACAGGCAGAATGCACATTCTCAATATCCGTTTTACACCGGATACCCTTGTGTACAACGAAATGAAAAGGGACAGTATTGCTCCCCGGCATTTGTATACGGTTGCCCTTGCTGAACTTATTCTGAAAAGAATAAATCCATGGAAGGTTTATTTTGATAAGGATCTAGAAATAGGATCAATAGAGATTGATCATCCTAGTTTGGAGCTTAATTTCACTGATTTAAAGAATAATAACGGCACTTTGAAAGAAAATAAGCGTACAGCCTACCAGCGATTGGCTCCTTATTTGAAGTCGATTAAGATTGGTGATGTTATATTCAAAAATGCCGACTTTAAATACATTGATCATAGCTTGAATGGAAAAAATGTTACTGCCCTCAAGGGTCTCTACATTAAAATCAGTGATCTTCTTATCGATTCTGTCTCCCAATTTGATAGCTCGCGTCTTTATTATACCCGTGATATATATGCAGAACTCATGGGGTACAATACGATTACATTAGACAAAAACTACAGTATCCAAATTAAGGAATTTAGAGCTTCAACTGCAGGTGCTTATGTTCGAATGAATGGTTTTCGGGTTGCTCCGAATTTTGGAGAAATGGAGTTTTCGCGAAGATTTAAATTTCAGAAAGCCAGATACACCCTGAATATTGAAGATGTCCAGCTCAATAAGGTTGATTATGAATTACTGAACAGAGAGCGGCGAATTTCTGCTTCTTCATTGATACTAACCAAGGCGAATTTATCCATTTTCCTGAATAGGCAAATTCCTGATTCAATAAGGAACAAGGGAATGAATTTCCCACAGATAGCTTTGCAGCGTTTTAAGTTAAATACCACAGTCGATTCGGTCTTATTGCATAATTCTAGAGTAGATTATTCGGAGTATAATCCGGGTTCCCTTCGCAAAGGAATAGTTACTTTCAGCCAAATAAATGGAACTATAGCTAATGTAACAAACGATTCGATTAGTCTCATCAAAAATAAATACAGTGATGTGAAACTAACTTCCCTCCTCATGGATCGGGGCAGACTGGATGTAAATATGAAATTTAATCTGAATGATTCTGGCGGAGCATTTGAATTCGGTGGGCGACTCGGCAACATTGATGCAGAAATGCTTAACTCTGCGATTAGGCCACTGTCTCTTATTGAGATCAAATCTGGGTTTATTGATAACATGATATTTAAAGGAACCGGTAGCTTAAATGGTGTAAGGGGTAAACTGACTTGTTATTATAAGGATCTTAAGATAGCCCTGCTCGAAATCAATAGTAAAACAATCAGGCTAAAAAGAAAAGGAATTGCCTCGATCTTTGCCAACATCCTGATTATAAAAGATGATAATCCATCTCCGGGCGCAGCTGTTCGAACTTCTAATTTTCTATTTAAGCGTCCAGCGCATTCTTCCTTTTTTAATATGATATGGAAAGGCTTTGCCGAAGCCTTACTCCAGACCATTGGTTTTGATTCTGCTACACAAAGGGAGATCAAAGTCAGATTGCGGAAAATGGAAAGCGAACGTATCGCCAGAGATGGACGAAGAGACAATAGGTTGAGGAAGAGAGATGCACGAAGGAATAATAGAAATTGAGGCAATTATTAATTAGTTCTTTTATTATAAATGATTGACTCTGAGATTATTTGAATGCCGAAAATTCGACTTTATTAAAAGTTTTTAAACAAAAAAAGCTGCATAATATTTAGCAGCTTTATGATAATCAAATTAATATTTTTTATTATCCTACCATATAATTCCAGCCAAATTCATCGGCTGATCTTCCGTAGCGTAGGTTATTTAGGGTATTCAAAACTTTGTTTGAAAATTCTCGTTTTGAAGGATCCGGAAGCGTATAAAGTTCTCCATTATGTCCAATTTCAGCAATGTGTGCAATGGTTGCAGCAGTTCCTACCCCAAAGGCATCAGAAATACGGCCTTCTTTTATTCCGGCGATGATCTCATCCACAGAAATTCTACGTTCTTCAATGTTTAAATTCCAATTTCTGGCCAATGTAAGAACCGTATCACGGGTTACGCCTTTTAAAATCGTATCTCTTGTTGAAGGAGTAATTAATGTCCCATCCATTAGGAACATCACATTTGCAGCTCCTAGCTCTTCAATGTATGCATGTTCACGTGAATCAGTCCAAATTAACTGGTCAAACCCTTCCTGTGTAGCTTTTAAGTTGGGCAGCATCGAGCCACCATAATTTCCGGCAGCTTTTGCAAAACCAAAACCTCCATCACAGGCTCTTGAATAATGGGTCTCAATTTTAACTTTCAGGTTCTTCGAAAAATAAGGGCCTACTGGTCCGGTTAGAACCATGTATTTATAACTAGTTGAAGGAGTAACCCCCAGGAATGGATCAGTAGCAAACATGAATGGCCTGATATACAAGGAATGATTTTCTTTACCCGGAACCCAGTCTCGGTCAAGGTCTACCAAAGTAGCAATACTCTGTAAAAATGTTTGTACAGGCAGCTCAGGCATACACAAACGTTGCGCAGATAGGTTGAAACGTTCGGCGTTTTTATCCGGGCGGAAGATTGCAACTTTTCCATTGTCATGTTTATAGGCCTTGATGCCTTCAAAAAATGTTTGACCGTAATGGAGTGCTGATATCGCCGGATTAATACCAATTTCTCCAAAAGGAAGTATCTGAAAGTTTTTCCATTCGCCATCGCTGTAATCTGCCATGAACATATGATCGGAAAAGGTTTTTCCGAAGGGTAAATTATCGAAATCTGTTTCAGCTAATCGTGATTTCGCAGTTTTAGTTATAGAGATATTAAGTTGATCAGACACCTTGGTATTGTTTAGAATTTTTGTGCAATTTAATGATTTTTGTTCGAAAACAGTATGGAAACCTCCTTTTTTTAGCTTTTAGCTTTCAGCATTTGGCTTTCTCCTTTCAGCTTTCCGCTTTCCCCTTTCCGCTTTCCCCTTTCCGCTTTCCCCTTTCAGCTTTCGCCTTTCAGCTTTCCCCTTTCCCCTTTAATAAAGAATCCTAAACTTGATAGTATGATGTATTTGTTTCAAGGCTTTCAATACTTTTTTATCATATTCATCACTCACATCCGTAATTACATAACCAATGCTTGGGTTGGTCATGAGATACTGTCCTACAATATTAATGTGATGGTCGGCGAATACTTTGTTGATTTGAGCCATAATACCCGGCATATTTTTGTGGATATGGATCAGGCGATGTGCCCCTTTAATTCGTGGAAGCTGCAGATTTGGAAAATTTGCACTTACGTAGGTATGACCATGATTAATAAAATTAATCATCCTTTTGGCTATAAATTCGGCGTTTCTAGGGCTGTTCTTCGGGTCGTCAAAAATCACAATACCCATGTCAGTACACAGTCCATGCGAAAGCTTAGGTTCACTCTTTCCTAGATAGCCGATGGTCTTTAATTTTACCGCGCGTTCCAGTTTTTCACGGTCCAGTATTTCACCATTGGCTAGTAACATCATGCCTACATCGGCTACATATTTTTCTTCAAAACTTGACTTATGACGGATAGAAAAACCATCTTTCTTTAAAGCTTGGACAGCTAGTTCAGGAACATCTCCAATCACCAAGCAAAGAATTCTGTTTTTGGGATAAGAAATGGCTCTGGGAAGGTTATTGACATATAAAAATTCATCAAAACTTGGCGTAACATGATCAGCCTTTTCAGCAACAGTTTTACGTTCAATATTTTCGGTAAAGGCGTAAAATTTCTTGATCATCCCAAATTCCTTTAGCTGGAAATCCGAATGCCCGTCGCCAATACCATAAATATCTCCCTTAAGATTCAGCTCTTTCAACAAGGTTACTTTTCCACCTTCATTTGAAAGGGGGTTTTGTTCATCATACCCGATGATTTTATCCTGATCATCGAAAATAAAGGTATTGGCGTAAATGTTTTCTTTTAGGATATGATAGGGAAGAACAACTGGAATAATAAATTCTTTAAATCCACCGGATACAATTAAGGCGGATTCTGAATGTTTCTTGAAGAATGTTTTATTTCTGGAGAAGGAAGAGGACACCTTCTTTTTAAGTACTGAGATCAATTGTTTTAAATGGTCGCGATTCGCTTCTAAAAGTCGTACCCTTCCTGTCAGGCTTTCACGGAAAGACATTTTACCCTCCATAGCCAAATTGGTCAGATCTTCAATTTTTTGGTAGATCATTTCCCTGTCGGGATGGTTCTGTAATGAGATACGGGCTAATTCATCAAGTGCCTCCACTTGAGTAAAAGTACTGTCGAAATCTATAATGTAAAACTGCTTCAATGGATTATTGTTTTGAATATTATTGTTGAAAATCTCGGCAAATCTCACCGATAGAGTCTTTAATGGATTTAAATTCCAAATTTAAGGTCTTTTTAATTTTATTATTCGAATACTTTCGTTTTTTAAAGGCACTGTTTGCTGTATCTTTTGTCAGGTTGAATTTTTTGCCTGTAAAAGCAGCAATAATTCGTGTTCCTATATAGGCCAATTGCATCATCCAGGGTTTTAGGGCAATTTCTGGTGGATCTTTCTTAAAATTTAAGGCAATTTCAGTAAAAAAATCACGATAGCTCCAATTCTCGGCGTTAATTATGAAACGTTCATCAGAAATATCTGAATCCATTAATAAGATCATGGCTTTTGCAACATCTTCAACATGAACATAGCCAAAGCTCCCTCCTGGATAGTATTTCAAGCCCTTTTGAATGGTTTGAAATAAGGCACCGCTACCTTCTTTGCCCGCATTTTTGCCAATAATAATCGATGGATTCACGATTACGGCATTCAAGCCTTCGGCAATGGCTCTGAAAACTTCCATTTCACTCTCATATTTTGAGATCGAATAGGCGCTACGATCAGGAGAATATTCCCATTGATCATTTTCGGTGATGAACTCGTCTTTTTTATTTTCGCCCACTGCTGCAACCGAACTGACATGTAAGAAGCGGGAAATATTTTTTTCAATGGAAGCATTGAGCAGATTTACTGTACCCTCCACATTTACCTTGTTCATTTTTTTTATATCGGCAGGGTCAAAAGATATAAACGCAGCACAATGATATACCTTATTGACACCTTCCATGGCATCGTTCACCGCGAAATAATCTAGGATATCGGCTTTAACCCATTCAATTTTTTTTTCGTTTTTGAGCAATGCAGGTATCACGGATGTATCACGCATGATTGCCCTGACCTGTTCACCTTTGAGAAGCAATTGTCTGATTAATTCTGAGCCTAAAAACCCGGTAGCACCGGTAACTAAAATCATCCGGATGAATTTTTTTAAATGCTTTCAAAAGTAACTGAATAAACTGATATTTGCTTTGAGAATACTCAAAAACTAATAATCTTCAGTTTTCCCAAAACGTCTTTAAATTGGGGACTTGTAGATCATCATTGTTTATCAATTAACAGGTGCAAAATATATTATGTCATTATCCGATTTTCTAAGTCCTGTTGATTTGAATAGCCTGATTCCTGAAGATGGTTTTTATACCAGTCATCTAGGCTCAAAAATTGTGGTTTACCAAACTGATTTTCCCGATCTGGATGATAATCAATTTGATGTGGCCTTGATTGGAGTTCTTGAAGATCGTAATTCGATAAATAATAAGGGGACAGCTAAAGCTCCAGATTTGTTCAGAAGGAAATTTTATGAGCTGAATGAAGGCAACTATGCTACCCGCATTGTTGATCTCGGAAATATAAAGGCAGGGCATCAGGTTTCAGATACCTATGTGGCATTGAAGCTGGTGGTTGCTGAGTTGATCAGGAAAAATATTGTACCTGTTATTATCGGAGGAGGTCAGGATCTTACCTATCCGCAATTCATGGCTTATGAGGAACTGGAGCAAAAAGTAGACCTTTTGGTCATTGATTCTCACTTTGATCTGGATGAAAATTCAGATGATACGATCGAGACCAACTCAGCATCCTACCTCAATAAAATATTTTTACACCAGCCTAACTTCTTGTTTAACTTTAGCAATATCGGTTATCAGACCTTCTTTGTTAATCAGGAGAGTTTAAAGGTGATGGATAAATTTTACTTCGACGTTCACCGCCTGGGTGATTTCACAAATAGCGTGAGTACAGCAGAACCGATTATCCGAAATGCGAATATGATCAGCTTTGATATTTCAGCGATCAAGTCTTCGGATGCAGCCGGAAATGGAAATGCGAGTCCCAATGGTTTTTATGGGGAGGATGCTTGTCAGATTGCGCGATATGCCGGAATGAATGATAAATTGTCGTCTATCGGATTTTATGAATACAATCCAGATCATGATCCCAAGGGGCAAACGGCCATGTTGCTTTCACAGATTATATGGTATTTTATCGATGGATTTTATAACCGTAAAAAAGAATTTCCATTGCTCCCAAAATCGCGATACATTACTTATCGCACCAGTCTGAAAGATGGTTCGCATGAGCTTGTCTTTATTAAG
>CAIJME010000212.1 GCA_903821625.1 uncultured Sphingobacteriales bacterium
ACCACCTTCTCACATTCTATCGGCTGAGTAAGTTCGGCAACGATTTGAGAGCCACGGCCACCACCTGCTTCAATTTCGGCAATCAGCTTTAGGTTATCCTCTTCATTTCTGCCAACCACCACAGGAATTGCTCCCTCTGCGGCTAAAACTTTCACGATTCCTGCTCCTATGCCCTTGGCACCGCCAGTCACAATTATTACCTTATCAGTTAGATGTAGATCCATGAATTAAATTTACAATAATTATCATTTAAGAACTAGACTATGGTAAGATGAGATGAAAAATATATCATAATTGATAAAACAAAGCGGCATTTTTGCCCCAGATCAATTCCTGTTCATGAATTGTTAATTTCCCGAGATAGTCATTCATGAGATCGCAAACCTGATCATAACTTGCCGCCAGCCGGCATACGGGCCAGTCGGTGCCAAATAGTAAGCGTTCGGGACCGAAAAGCTCCAGCGCCTTATCCATGTAAGGAAAAATATCTTCCTTCTTCCAGGTTCTGTGGTCTGCTTCGGTTACCATTCCCGAGAGTTTACAGAATACGTTTTTATGGGAGGCAAGTTTTTTTAAATCTGTAGCCCATGTAGTAGAAGTGCCATTTTTGATATTGGGTTTGCCGAGGTGGTCGAGTATAAATTTCTGCTCATTACCCCCTCGGATAAGGTCTGGGATGACAGGCAGGTGCTGCGGGTAAATGAGAATGTCATAGGTAAATCCGTACACCTGAAGGGCAGTTATACCGCGTTGAAATTCGGGCTTGAGTATAAATTCGATTGGCTCTGCCTGCAGAATATGCCTAAATCCTTTGAGTTTGGGAAATTGAGAGTAATGTTCCAGGCGTTCATGGATGGTATCTGCGCAAAGATCTATCCAGCCCACCACTCCTTTAATGAATTCATTTTCTGAAGCAAGGCCTAGTAAAAAATCAGTTTCATTTTCTGACTGATCAGCCTGAACGGCAATGCAAGAGTTCAGCCCATTGGCATCCATTAAGGGTTTCAGATCATGAGGAAGAAAGTCATGTCTGATGACTTCCATATCCTCTGTGATCCAACTATCCCTTAGGGGATCAAAATTCCAAAAATGCTGATGTGCATCAACTTTCTCCATAGGCTTTTACTTCCTGTCTTGACACTCCTAGTCCGTCGATACCCAACTCAATCACATCTCCTGATTTCAGGAAGATCGACGGGTTAAAGCCCATACCCACACCTGCAGGGGTACCTGTTGATACTACATCTCCAGGTAATAGGGTCATAAATTTACTGACATAAGAGATCAGGAAAGGAACATTGAAGATCAAATCATCTGTATTACTGTCCTGTAAAATTTTACCGTTTAATTTTAGCCATAATCTCAATTTATGAGGATCAGCAATCTCATCAGAGGTAGCTAAAAAGGGACCAAGCGGTGCAAAAGTATCGCATCCTTTACCTTTATCCCAGGTTCCGCCACGCTCCAACTGCCATTCACGCTCCGAAACATCGTTATGAAGTACGTAACCAGCAACATAATCTAAAGCCTCTGCTTCTGTTACATAACTAGCTTTTTTACCAATCACAAAGGCCAACTCAACTTCCCAGTCTGATTTTACCGAGTCTTTGGGTATCACAATCGGGTCAAATGGTCCCGATAAAGAGGTGGTAGATTTCATGAAGAGAATTGGCTCTGCCGGGATTGCCATTTTTGCTTCTGCAGCATGCTTGGCATAATTTAACCCAATACACAGAATTTTTGAAGGTCGTGCAACCGGTGAACCCAGGCGTTCATGATCACCAACAGGCTGAAGCCTACCCTCATTATTCTTTAAAAATGATGCAAGTCGTTTAAGTCCATCATTTTCAAAAAAGGCTTCATTGTAGTCTTCTCCAAAAGCTGAAGTATCGTATTTTACCTCATTGATAATTACTCCTGTTTTTTCGTGTCCGGGTTTTCCCCACCTGATTAATTTCATTGTATTTCTGTGTTTTTTAGTTTGAGAATCGTATAAATAGGGTCAAATACCCCCTTAATTTGAATAAAATACGGTTTAACTATTCAATTTAATAAAGCCTCCGTCAATCGGATAATCATTTCCGGTTACAAAGCTAGATTCATCTGCGCATAAGTACAAGGCAATAGCCGCAATATCATCTGGAGTTGCCATTCTGCCAACTGGCTGAGTTTTAGAAAGTTTTTGGAACATTTCTTTTTCCTGACCTGGATAGTTCTTAGCAATAAATCCATCCACGAAAGGTGTATGGACCCTAGCTGGAGATATGCTGTTACAACGAATGTTATCTGCCAAGTAATCTTTCGCTACAGAAAGTGTCATCGCGTAAATGGCACCTTTACTCATAGAATAAGCAAAGCGATCAGCTACACCAACAATAGCAACAATAGATGCCAGGTTCAGGATAACACCACCACCATTTTTCTTCATCAAAGGAATAGTGGCAAAAAGACAGTTATAGGCACCCTTTACATTCACATTGTAAATTCTATCCATGTCTGCTTCTGAGGTGGTGTCGGCCCTACCCACGTGAGCAATACCTGCATTATTGACCAAAATATCGACCTTTCCGATACTATTGAATAAAGAAACAACCTCTACCTGCTTTGACACATCGCATCCGTGAACAGATGCTGATCCACCTGCTTCGATGATCTCTTTGCATACAGCAAGGCCTGCATCCTGATTAAGTTCCAGAATTTTAACATCGGCTCCTTGCGCTGCAAATACTTTAGCAATACCTCTTCCGATACCACTTCCACCACCGGTAATTACGGCTGTTTTTCCTTTTAAACTAAACATATTTTTATCTTTTTTAAATTATTAAAGTGATACACCACGTTTCCATGGGATAAAATCATCCTGTCCAAGTTGAACAGATTTGGGTTGAACTTCACCATTTGCAACACTAATCACATAGTCTAAAATACGATGTGCGTTCTCTTGTATTGTTTCTGAACCATCGATTATCGTTCCGCAGTTAATATCGATAATATCAGGCATTTTTAAAAATGTTTTTGTGTTGGTACTCAGCTTGATTACGGGTGCAACCGGATTTCCTGTAGGAGTACCCAATCCAGTAGTAAATAAAACAATATTTGTACCCGAAGCTACTTCTGCAGTGGTGCTTTCCACATCACTTCCCGGAGTACAAAGTAGGTTCAAGCCCATTTTTGTGACTTTCTCTGGATAATCAAGAACAGCTGTGACCGGAGAGGAACCTCCTTTTTTAGCCGCCCCAGCTGACTTCATAGCATCCGTAATCAATCCGTCCCGGATATTTCCAGGTGAAGGATTGGCATAGAAACCTGAGCCATCGGCTTCTGCCCTTGCGTTATATGTCCGCATTAAATGCATAAAACGATTGGCCGTATCCTCGTCCACACAGCGGTCGCTTAACTCCTGCTCCACCCCGCATAATTCTGGAAATTCAGATAATACAACAGATCCGCCAAGGGAAACGAGAATATCGGAGAGATAACCCAATGCCGGATTGGCCGAAATCCCTGAAAAACCATCAGAACCACCACACTCAAGACCTATGCATAATTTTGAAATTGGCGCTGGCCTGCGGACTGTCTTATTCGCTTCAACCAAACCGGCAAAAGTACGTTTCAGTGCTTCTTGCATCAGGTTCGTTTCGGTCCCTAAATCTTGTTGTTCTAGAATTGCAAGCGGTTTACTGAATGAACTATCACGCTTGCTGATCTCATTTTGCAATGTGCTGATCTGTGAATGCTGGCAACCCAGACTCAAAATAGTAGCTCCAGCTACATTGGGATGGGTAATATAGCCGGCAATCAGTCCGCATAGCGTATCTGAATCCTGCTTGGTTCCGCCACATCCCATATCATGGGTAAGAAATTTAATCCCATCAATATTTGGGAATAATCGAGTTTTTTCTGCTCCTTCTGGCGTGGATTGCAGGTCGGCATTTAGAATTTCTTCAGTTGATTTGCCGGTTTTATACAATGAAATAAGGCTTTCGACCTCATTCTCATAGCTTTTAGCTTTTTTATATCCCAATTTTTCGTCCAATGCCTCTTTCAGGACATTCACATTGCGATTTTCACAAAATACCAATGGAATAACTAGCCAGTAATTTGAAGTCCCGACTGAGCCATCTGCACGATGAAAGCCATTAAAGGTTTTGCCTTCAAAATAAGATACATCCGGTTTCTGCCAATCCAATTTGCGCTTGCCCAGTACGAAATCGCTGGAGGCATGGTACATATTTTGAGTCGTGATTGATTCGCCCAGTGCTATAGGCTTGCTGGCGCGGCCAACCAATACTCCATACATGTAAATTTCATCTTCTTCTTTGAGTGGAACCAATGCAAATTTATGCTTTGCAGACACGTCTGTGCTCAACCTAAATATCTTACCGTCAAACAGGATTTCCTCTCCTACGTTCATATCCTGTAAAGCGACCAGCACATTATCCAGTGGATGAATCTGTAAAAACCGATGCTTAATGCCGTCTTCGAAATTTGTATTCATTGTAATTTATAATTCAAATATTTTATTCATCAGTACCCATTTCTCTCCAGCTTTTACACCGGGAATAGCCTGCTGATAATTCCACATCAGCTCTTCCCATTCCTGAACCTTTGCATTTCCGGCATCAGCTGTTCTTTTTTTCTCAAAACTAAACTTTTTATTGACCTCCATGATCATAAAAAGCCTGTTGGCGAAGCGATAGATCTGCATGTTTTCAATTCCTGCGCTACGGATACTTTCCATAATCTCTGGCCAAACTTTTTGATGCCAGGCTTCATATTCTGCGATCAGTGTAGGATCATCCTTCAGGTCTAAGGTTAGACAGTATCTATCCATTTAAATTTCGTTTTTAACTATTTTATGACCTTTTATAGCAAATATGAGGACTATCACAAAGCAGAACAAACTTACCAGATGGCCAAATTGAAGACTACCGGTTTGATCTGCAATATAACCGAAGATCAAGGGTAAAACAGCACCACCAACAATAGCCATCACTATTAAACTACTGCCGTATTCGGTATCTCTACCAAGACCTTTAATTCCAAGCGAAAAGATAGTTGGAAACATAATCGACATAAAAAAAGCAATACCAATTACTGAATATATGGCGATGTATCCTTGCATAAAGATTGCTGGAAGGCATAACAAGATACACAGAACCGAATATATTGCCAAAAGGCGTTCGGATGCCATAAATCTCATGAAGAACACGCCGATAAACCTGCCAAGCATAAAGGCTAATCCACAACCCCATCCCAAATAATCTGCTGCAACTACTTTATCAATCTCTGCAACCTCTACCGCATATAAAATAAAGAAACTGAAGATACAGACCTGAGCTCCTACATAAAAAAACTGAGCAGCTACAGCCCAGCTCAGATGCTTGTGACGCAGGGCATGAAATACATTTTTGCTCTCTCCTTGTTCATCATCCTGCTTAATTTCTGGGAGACGAATCAAATAAAATATAAGTGCAATAGCCAGAATAATACCTCCCAAAATCAGGTAAGGAGTTTTCACACTAGAGGCTTCTGCTGCGAGCGATAGTTGTCGGGCACTTTCAGTCATAGCGTTCAGCTCTTCATCGCTTGATCCTTTTGTCAGAATTAATCTGGCACCAATGATCGGAGCCATAGAAGCTGCTAAACCGTTGAATGATTGAGCAAAGTTTAAACGTCTGGTTGCCGTTTCTGGATCACCAAGAAGTGATACATAGGGATTGGCCACGGTCTCCAGAATGGTGAGTCCACAGGCAATGATAAACAAAGCACCTAAAAAGAATAGGTATTGACCGGTATCAGCTGCTGGAATAAATAAAAATGAACCTACTGCAAACAACAATAAACCAGTAATAATTCCTGATTTATATCCATAATTCTTTACTAGAATACCCGCAGGGATAGCCATAAGCAGATAAGCTATGAATACAGAAGAATCAACCAGAGAAGACTGTAAGTTATTTAAGCTGAAGGATCTTTTGAGATGAGGGATCAAAATAGGATCCAAATTATGAACGAAACCCCACATAAAAAAGAGGGAGGTAATCATGATAAAAGGAAAAAAATATTTGTTTTTGGTCATAATTACCTAATTTTTAGAGGATTTGGATTCAATTTTATAAATAAATTCGATAAAACCATAAAAATGTCCTCAAAACCAATTTGGTATGAAGGATCATATTACAATAATACTAATTCAGGTTGTTTTATTTAAAAGAGATTTCTAATGATTAGAATTTTGGGAGGAATTTGGGCATTAAGGAAGATTTTGTTGGATTAGCACACGCGGAACGCGTGCGCTAGCGATGTTAATCCAATTATTCTTATCCGGCACGCTAGCGCGCGCGCGTCGCGCAATGCGGTGAAGCACAATTATTTTTATCCGCCACGCTCGCACAGACCTTTAATAACCGTTTCTCCCGCATTGACTGGTGCGGCAATTACCGCCCTAGCCCTCGCAGAACCTTTCATAGTAGCAGGCGCAGCGGTAGGTTTATTCGCTGTTTTTTATTGTTTTTTAAAGGTGCTCATGGTCTCGTCGTACCGCATAAAGGTTGAAGTATATTTTCATTTGTGATTGACTTAAGTTTG
>CAIJME010000213.1 GCA_903821625.1 uncultured Sphingobacteriales bacterium
AGGTAAGGCCCCCGCGGCTATGAGCGGAATGAAATTATAAATGCTTGGCGGGTAACACCAAGCACTTTCCTATGGTTATCGACACTAAAATTAAAAACCAATCATTTTAACTCACCAAAAGCTTATACCCTTTACCATGCACATTGATAATTTCTACTCTTGGGTCTGCCTTTAAATACTTACGCAATTTACTCAGAAAAACATCCATACTGCGGCCGTTGAAATAATTATCATCATGCCAAATAGATAATAAAGCCTCTTCTCTGGTTAAAACCTCATTTTTTTTCAGGCACAATAATCGAAGGAGTTCGGCCTCTTTGGTTGAAACCTTTTGCTGGGCTTCTCCATTGGTTATTAGCTGAGCAGTATAATCGAACTTATAATTTCCGATCTCGAATTTTGAAGGAATATCAGAAGCTTCGGTCTTGCCCGGCTCTGCTACTCTCTTCAGTAAAGCATTTATTCGCAAAAGTAGTTCCTCGATCCGGAATGGTTTAGTGATATAATCATCACCTCCAAGATTATAAGCCTCAGCCTTATCTTCAATCATGGCCTTTGCAGTTGCAAATATGATTGGAATACCAGGGTTTATACGGCGTATTTCTTTGCCCAGCGTAAATCCATCTTTTTTGGGCATCATCACATCAAAAATACAGATATCAAAATGCTCCCTGGTGAACGCACGGGAAGCCTCTTCTCCATCATGACAAAGTACCACCTCAAATTTTCCCTTCAACTGAAGGTAATCTTGTAAAAGCATACCCAGATTTGGGTCATCTTCGGCTAATAAAATTCTTTTCATATGGAAGTCCCGGAAAGGGAAAAACTAAGTTTCTATTATCAATTAAGGCCAAACCTAGGCTCCTGATTTGAGAGGAAGACTGATTTCAAACTCAGACCCCACCTCTTTCTCACTTTTTACCTTGATCGTTCCATTCAAGCGCTTAACTATATTATTCACATAACTCAAGCCCAATCCAAATCCCTTTACATCATGCAGATTGCCTGTTGGGATGCGGTAAAACTGGTCAAATATTTTTGAAAGCTGATCTTTGCTCATTCCTATCCCTTGATCAGCCACCCTGATGATCAGATTCTTGCCTGAGCTAAAGGTACTGATCTTTATCTGTGGATTCGACGGACTGTATTTATTGGCGTTATCAAGTAAGTTGAAGATCACATTTGATAAATGGAGCTCATCGCCCATTACAATAGAATTGCTTGCGCTCAAATCAAGTTCAATGCTTGCATTGCGTTTTTGAAGCTGCAAAGACATGCTGTCAACTATAGCGGTAAGAAGATCATTCATCTCCACTTCTTTATGCTCCAATTTTAGATCACCCTTTTCAATTTTAGCGATATTCAACACGCGTTCAATATGACTTCCCAGGCGAACGTTTTCATCATAAATTATATTGGCAAGCCGGTCTATACTTCTTTTATCTGATGCAAGTTCAGGATCTTTCAATGCTTCACTAGCGATCATAATAGTTGCCACCGGAGTTTTAAACTCATGAGTCATATTATTGATGAAATCAGTTTTCATTTCAGAGATCTTTTTTTGCATTAGGATAGAATGAATGGTATAGCCGAAGCTAAAGATCAATACCATTAATAAGCCTCCTGAAAGCCCCATCATGGCAGTCAAGTTTGAAAGAATAATATTGTTCTTATCAGGGAACGTAATGGTCAGCATGCCTGAATCACGAATCATATCTTTTGGAAAAAGAGGAGTCTCATAACTATTGGCAGGTAAAAATTCCGCACGAGTGGAAGCACGGGTAAAAATAACCGAATCGCGCTTAGCTGATGTTACCTTATATTCAAATTCACTGAAAATTGAAAGGTTTCTCAATTCGGCACGAAGCATTGAATCAAGTGTTTGCGGATGTACCCGTTTATTCAGAGGAACATTAACTTCACGATACTCCTGATAAAGATCCTTAAATACTTCTTCTTTATTATCCTTTCCTTCTGCAAAATATTGCTTCACTTTCTGTACCGTATTGTCTTTTTCAAGCCCAGATTCATTCCTCACTAAATTTTTCATTCTTGGCCTGGGGATAGTCCGTAAAAAAGTGCCCTCAATAGGATCGAAAACTATATATTGAGTAACAGAATCTGGTAATACTGTATTGGATGATGGTGGATTTCCATTAAAAGCTCTTGTAATGGTTCTTTGTGTTCGTTCATGGATCTGTCCGAAGGCATCTTCGACTTGAAATACATCTACCTGAAAATTGTAGTTAAGATCCTTCAACTCAGACTGACTCACCACATCATTAAAGGAAAGCATATTAGGGTAACGTGCCCGGAGAATGCTGTCTCTTAACCGAAAAACACTGTCCGCTTTTCTTTGCTCTGTTAATAAATAATTGGCATCAGAAAGCCTTGGACTTCGCTTTCGAATTTTTTGGGACCTTTCAGTTACCGATACCAATTGGGGTAAAACTTCAGTACTCACAGGTTTAGGAAGGGCAATAAATTCAGCTTTTTTTTCCAGAAAACTATTCGCATCTCTTTTGGCTAGGCGATCTACTACATTATTAAGAGCTTCATGAACCGATTGATCAAACAAACGCGATTGCAACTGATAAGATTGCCTGAAAAAATACCATTGCATACCCATAACTCCGAGCAAGGCGATGGCCATTAATACGATGATTAAACTAATACTTTTTCTTTTCATCCATCACAAAAATACGCAACATGCTCTATGTCAATTTACTTTTAACATATTTTAACAAAGCATTAACAAAATCATTATAATCATTCTATAGATTTGTCTGAGGAACAAGTTTAGTCCAAATTAAATCATTAGACATTGTTAATTAGATTTATAAATTAAAAAACTAATCAAAAATGAAAAAGTATATCCTTAACCCTCACCTTCTTCTCATGGGGTTTTTCGTCCTGATCATCATCAGTTCTGGATCATCGGTAAAAGCGCAGCAAGAGAAAAGAGTGATAAAAAGTATCATTATAAGTAACGGTGATACCATTATTAACGGCAAAAAGCTAAGTGAAGTCGATAAACAAGAACGCATCCGTCTAAGAAAAGAATTCAGTGAGATGGAAAGCACTACTAAAGGTTTTGAAGGGAATTCTGAAAGCCGGGTTATCATCCGGAAAAGAACTAGTAAAGAGGCTCCTGTATTAAACTGGAATGATGGAAATCCAAAAGAAATTGAACTCAGAGTAGAAAAAAATATGCCGGACGATATCCAAATTTTTAAATTCGAAGGGGATGGCCTAGATAGTAATTTAAGAAAGCGTGTTATAACCATGAACAGAAATTTCAACTTAAATGAACCTGGGATGGGTGGACGAACTATTCCACCAACGGTTTTTGACCAAGGCAGGATGCCCGGAGCAGCAGAAAGAAAAAATTCAGCTTCCTTTAACTACAATAACATTGATAAAGATGGCATCCCTAGCAGGATGAACCTGCGCATAATTGAGGCTGGCAAAGACCAATTAACAAAGATCATGGGCAGTGAAAGCATGACATCTACATTGAATGTAGAAGACCTTACACTTTTTCCTAATTTTTCAACCGGTAAACTCGGACTTTCATTCAATATGGAAAGTCGCGGACCAGTAAAAGTAAAAGTCTTAGACAGTCAGCTGAATCAGGTTTACGCCGATGAAGCCACCAATTTTTCTGGAAATTATATGAAGCAGATCAGTTTACCTAAAAATGGCATTTACTATATCAGTATCCAACAGAATGCGAGCTGGTTTGTCAAAAAACTTATTAAAAATTAATGGTTTATTGAGAAACAAAAAGCCCCGTCCTTGATTAGGAACGGGGCTTTTTTAATTAAAGTATTTTCAGAATTAGAATGGCAGATCATCATCATCTGGAGCTGCACTGATATCTACCGGAGTAGCGTATTCAGGAGCAGCAGAAGCGCCTTCAGCTGCACCAAGCGGTGTTAATCTCCAAACAGAAAGGGTATTAAAATAAGAGGTCTTACCTGTTTTATCTGTCCATGGACGTCCGCGAAGATTGAAAAACAATTCAACATTGTCGCCAACTTTAATATTGTCGAACAGATTTACCTTATCCTGCACTGCTTCAAACTTCACATATTCCGGATAGGTAGGATTCTCTGCGTATTCCAGTATAAGCTCACGTTTTTTGAACTTTTCACTCACTGTAATTACCTGTGAGATTTCATGTACTTTTCCTTTAACTTCCATTGTATTTATCTAT
>CAIJME010000214.1 GCA_903821625.1 uncultured Sphingobacteriales bacterium
GGAAAATTTGTAAAATTCGTAGATCTTGAAGAAGATTTCAGTAATACGTCAGGAAATAAACCTAATCCATTTGCTGGAATTTCACCTTCACAAGACTTTGAGAAGCCTAATAACTTCATTATTCGTCCATCCAGAATGGACGATATCGATGGGGAAACACCCTTTTAATTTTTGATATTTTTGAGTGCTTGTTTTTATTAAATAAACAAACCTAGTAAAACACCTGCCAAAATTAATATTGGTGTTTTAATTCTGGTAAAAACCAGAAGTAGAAAAGTCATTATGATTAGACTAATTGATAAATAATTTATTCCCACAGGCTGCAATAAAAGAAGAAATGCAGCGCCCATAAAGCCAACAGAAACTGCATTGATACCTGCAAGAGAATTTTTTATGCGGGTTATCTTTTTCAGGTCATTCCAGAAAGGAACAATAAAGAGAATCAGGATTAACCCCGGTAAATTGATTCCCAAAACTGCAATAATACTACCCATTATTTGCCCATAAATGTTAAATCCTGCATTTTTCAGAGTCATGCCTCCAACAAATGAGGTAAACGAAAAGGTTGGTCCAGGTAAAGCCTGCTGAAAAGCATATCCTGATAAAAACTGATCTGAATTAAGATAGCCTTTCATCTCCACAAATTCGGTATACATAAAAGGCACCAGTACCTGACCGCCACCAAATATCATAATGCCGTTCCTGTAAAAATTTTCAAATAAACGAATCGGCAAACTAAAGGGAGATGTACGGTTAATAAGTGCCCCCAGACCAGCAAAAAGTAACAATACTCCTAAAAAATAAGCTATTTTGCGAGGATTGATATTGGAAAAAAGTTTAAATCTGAGGTTATTTTCTTCAATTGCTGTTTCAACGGTTGATGAAACAATCCCTCCTATAAGAATCAATATTGGGAAAGCATACGCATTTCTCAAAATCAAAGTGGCAAATAGAGCTCCAGCAGCAAGCCAGATTGATGTGGATGATTTTAAAATTATCCGACCAAATGAGAATGCAGCAAAAGCTACAATTCCAACTGCAATAGGTTGAATGAATTCCAAAATAGCAGAAAATTTTTCCTTCTGACCTAATAAAGTGTAGCTTAAAACTGCCAAAGTCATCAGTACCGTTGATGGTAATATCCAAATTAAAAATGCGCTTATTGCCATCGGTACCCCGCCCACTTTATAGGCAATACCCACTAGCGTTTGGGTTGAAGATGGGCCTGGAAGAATCTGAGTTAAAGCATTTAATTCTAATAATTCAGTTTCAGAAATATACTTTCGTTTATTAACAAAGTTTTTGAGCATCATGCCAACATGAGCTTGTGCACCACCGAACGCAGTAAGTGTAAACCAAATTACATCATAAAGAAAAACAAGTTGGCGTTTACTCCACATCGTATTTAATCGTCTTCATAATCTAAACCGGAAGCTGAATTGAAAACAGTCTGCAATTCTGAGTAAGCATGAGTATCACCTGCCTTTCTTGCTATTTCCATTCCCTTTTGGTAAACCAATATCGCTTCCGATTTCCTGTCAAGACGCTCATATAATTTACCTGCGTGGTAATACGTACCAACATAATCAGGATGCTTGTTTAAAAGATCTTCAAAATAGAAAAGAGACTTTTGTACATCATTCTGACTCAAATATTCTGTTGCCAATGCATATTTCAAAAAAGGATCATCAGGCTCATTTTTTAGAAAATCCAAAAGCTTTTGTAAACGTATATGATACATTATGTTTTATCTTTTTTATTAGATTTGTAAAAAGAGAAATCTATATGAAAATATTAGTTTGTATCAGTAATGTCCCCGATACAACAGCAAAAATAACTTTTAACAGCGATAATACACAATTCAATACAGCAGGTGTTCAATTTATATTGAACCCCTATGATGAAATTGCTTTAGCGAGAGCTATTGAATTAGCTGAAGGAGGTAAAGGCACCGTAACTGTGATTCATGTTGGAGAAATCGGTTCTGAGCCAACGATTCGAAAAGCTCTTGCAATTGGTGCAGATGATGCTGTTCGAATCAATGCTTATGCCAGAGATTCTTATTATGTATCCGCTCAAATAGCTCATTACATAAAAGATAATGGATTTGATCTCATTCTTACAGGTCGTGAATCAAGTGATTATAATGGCTCGCAGATTGCTGCCATGCTGGGTGAATTTCTAGATATACCTTCAATTTCAATCATCAAAAAACTTGAGGTTGAAGCAAATCAGGCAACTATTGTTCGTGAAATAGAAGGTGGCAAAGAACATTTAACTGTAAGTTTTCCTTTTGTGGCCAGTTGCGCTGAAGGTGTAGCTGAACCCAAAATTCCAAATATGCGTGGAATTATGTCAGCAAGGACTAAACCACTGGAAGTTATAGAATCAATTGAGGTTGCACCATTGAATACTTTCAAATCGTATAGTATACCGGCTCCAAGAGGTTCAGTAACATTGCTTTCAAAGGATGAACCCGAAAAACTGGTTGAACTCCTACATACTGAGGCAAAAGTAATTTAAATGCAGATCAAAAATTCATAATCCTATTTAAGCTTAACTCATCAATATGTCAGTTTTAGTATACGTTGAAAATGCAGATGGCAAATTTAAAAAATCAACTTTTGAGGTAGTTTCATACGCCGCAGCTATTTCTGAACTTTTAAAAACAGAATTAATAGCTATTTCTATTGGAGATGTAAATCAGGATGACTTAAGCAATCTGGGTAAATATGGAGCAATCAAGGTTCTTAATGTAAGCACAGTAAAACTTAAAACGTTTGTAAACCAGGCATTTGCATCTGTAATTGCTGATGCAGCAAAAAAAGAAAATGCAACCGTTATTGTTCTAGCGAACTCCTTTACAGGTAAAGGACTTTCTCCACGTATTGCGGTCAAACTAAAAGCTGGCCTTGTAGATGCTGCAGTTGAACTTCCAAAAATAGATCATCATACGTTTACTGTAAAAAGAACTGCATTTTCTGGAAAAGCATTTGCTACAGTTGAATTGAATTCAGAAATAAAAGTAATTGCTTTAAATCCAAACTCTTATCAGCTTAAAGAAAGTGGATCATCAGTTAAAGTTGAAGATTTTCAACCTGATTTCAAGGAATCAGATTTTAGAACTATGGTTTCTGAAATAGTCAGGTCAAGTGACAAAATAGCTTTACCTGATGCAGAACTGGTTGTTTCTGCTGGCCGGGGGATGAAAGGACCAGAAAACTGGGCCATGATTGAAGAACTAGCTAGCGTACTCGGGGCAGCCACTGCTTGTTCTAAACCAGTTTCTGATGCAGGATGGCGACCACATGAAGAACATGTTGGACAGACCGGGATTGCTGTAAGTCCTAATCTTTATATTGCTATTGGCATTTCGGGTGCAATACAGCATCTTGCAGGAGTAAGTTCTTCAAAAACGATTGTGGTAATCAATAAAGATCCTGAAGCACCATTTTTTAAAGTAGCTGATTATGGCATTATAGGTGATGCTTTTGAAATTTTACCTAAGCTGATTGACGCTATTAAGGCATATAAAGCTCATTCTTAATTTTTATGAATTTATTGATTTGATTTCATAACCCTTTAGGCTTATTTTATGAAAAAGATTAAACTAGATATTGTAGGCTTATCCTACAGTCAAACTCAATCAGGTGCTTATGCACTAGTTCTGGGTGAGCTTAACGGGCGCAGAAGATTACCAATTATAATCGGAAGTTTTGAAGCACAGGCAATTGCTATTGAAATTGAAAAAATGACTCCTAGCAGGCCTCTTACCCATGATTTGTTCAAATCATTAGCTGGAAATTACAACATAAATATTCAAGAAATAATCATTTATAACCTAGTAGAAGGGATATTTTATGCCAAATTAATTTGTTCGGACGGAAAAAAAACAAGTGAAATAGATGCAAGAACGTCTGATGCAATTGCTTTAGCAGTACGGTTTGATTGCCCTATTTATACGTATGAATTTATCCTAGCATCTGCTGGAATTGTAATAGAAGGAAATGAATTTGTTTTCCTTGAAAATATTGAACCACCAACAGAAGAAAAAACAGTTAATACTACATTAAATTATAGCTCTCTTTCTGAAGAGGACCTAAAAACCAAATTAAAAGATGCACTTGCAGACGAAGCCTATGAGAAAGCTGCAAACATTCGCGATGAACTTTCAAGGCGAAAATCTTCATGAATTTCCTTCAAAAAATTTTAATTCTAATTCTTATTCCTAAATTTCACGATTAATTAAGTATGAATTCAGTATGGAGAGATTCACCGGCCTTATTGGCATAGTATTAATTTTTGGTATCGCATTTTTAATGTCTAATAACAGAAAAGCGATCAACTATAGGCTGGTCTTATCAGGCATAGCCATTCAACTTTCACTTGCTGTATTTATTCTAAAAGTGCCATTGGGCAAAACAATTTTTTCATGGATAGGTGATGCAGTAACTAAAATCTTAAATTTTTCTCAGAAAGGTGCTGAATTTGTTTTTGGCCCATTAGTGAATTCGGTGAATATGGGTAAAGCCTTTGGTAGCGGAAACGAATTCATTTTTTTCTTTAATATAATTCCAACAATAATTTTTGTTGCGGTGTTGGTGAGTGTTGCCTATTACCTCGGAATCATGCAGCGCCTTGTAAAATTTATCGCAATGATTGTTTACAAATTAATGGGTGTTTCAGGCTCTGAAGCATTATCAAACGTTGCCAGTGCCTTTGTAGGACAGGTAGAAGCTCAGATAATGATCAAACCCTATTTAAAAGGAATGACCATGTCCGAACTATTAGCTTCGATGACCGGTAGTATGGCCTGCATTGCAGGTGGTGTAATGGCGGTATATATTGCCATGGGGGTTCAGGCAGAATATCTGATCGCTGCAAGTCTGATGGCTGCTCCAGCTGCACTGGTGATTTCCAAAATAGTATGGCCCGAGACTGAAATATCAGAAACAAAAGGAACGGTTTCATTGGAGATAAAAAAAACCAATGCTAATCTTGTTGATGCCATTTCGCATGGTGCAAGTGATGGATTGAAGGTTGGTTTAAATGTAGTAGCTATGCTGATTGGTTTTATTGCAATTATTGCATTGGTAGATTTTGTATTAGGGAAGATTGGATTTGGGTTGAGCAGCCTTGGAATGTCACTTTCATTTATTGGAATTAACCTTCAAACGCTTAGTTTAAATCAAATACTTGGAACTATTTTTTCAGTTTTTGCTTATGCCATGGGTGTCCCTGGTAAAGATATTCAGGTAGCAGGATCTTTGATGGGAACAAAAATGGTAATCAATGAGTTTGTAGCCTATCTTGACCTAGCAAAAATCAAAGAGACATTAGATCCAAAAACAATTCTGATCACCAGTTTCGCATTATGCGGATTCGCAAATTTTAGTTCTATAGCAATACAAGTTGGCGGAATAGGTGAATTATCCCCGGAAAGAAGAACTGATCTTGCCAAACTAGGAATGAGAGCATTAATTTGCGGTACACTTGCCTCCTACTTGTCTGCAACGATAGCAGGAATTTTGATGTAAAATCAAATTAAGATCCTAGCAATTACATTTTAATGCATGAAAAATTCCGGTAGAATATACCGGACTTTTTATTTAAAAAAAATATTTATTTCTAACGCACAGATAGATCAACATATTTGCGTATAACCTCGCCTGTATATATCTGTCTTGGTCTTCCAATTGGTTCTTTGTTTTCACGCATTTCTTTCCATTGAGCAATCCAACCTGGTAATCGACCAAGGGCAAATAATACGGTAAACATATCTGTTGGAAATCCCAAAGCACGATAAATAATACCTGAATAGAAATCAACATTTGGATAAAGCTTACGTTCTACAAAGTATGGGTCATTAAGTGCTGCCTCCTCAAGTTTCTTAGCAATTTCTAAAACAGGGTCATTAATACCTAATTTTTCAAGGATATCATCACAAGCCTTTTTTATGATTTTGGCTCGCGGATCAAAATTCTTATAAACACGATGACCAAATCCCATCAATCGGAAACCATCATTTTTATCTTTTGCTTTATTAATCCATTTATCAGTATCCCCACCATCATTCTTAATTTGCTCTAGCATCTCTATAACTGCCTGATTAGCACCACCATGTAATGGACCCCACAAAGCCGAAATACCTGCTGAAATGGAAGCGTATAAATTACAGTCTGATGATCCTACAATACGAACCGTTGAGGTTGAGCAATTCTGTTCATGATCTGCATGAAGTATAAATAATACATTCATAGCTTTAACAATAACAGGGTCAATCTCTATTAGTTCAGTACGCTGACCAAAAGTCATGTTTAAGAAATTACTTACGTAATCAAGATTATTCTGAGGATAAATTATTGGATGACCCAAAGATTTCTTGTATATCCAAGAAACAACGGTAGTCATTTTGGCAAGAAGTTTTATAATTGTTAAATTTTGTTCTTCTGGAGTTTGCTTAGACGTTAAAGATTCAGGGTAGAATGATGATAATGAGCAAATGAGTGAAGATAATTGCCCCATTGGGTGTGATTTTGATGGAAAACCATCAAAAAATTTCTTCATGTCTTCATGAATCAGCGTATGTCTAGAAATATCAGACTGAAATGCATTTAACTGCGTTTGATTAGGAAGATTTCCATAAATCAATAGATAAGCAACTTCAAGAAAAGTTGATTTCTCAGCCAATTCCTCGATACTGTAACCTCTATATTTTAAAATCCCTTCTTCGCCATCTAAATAAGTAATTGAACTTTTAGTTGCACCTGTGTTTTTATATCCAGAATCTAGTGTAATAAATCCGCTTACATCGCGTAATTTTGAAATATCAATGGCCTTTTCGCCTTCAGTACCTGTAATTATTGGTAGTTCGTAAGTTTTTTCTCCTATTATTAAGGATGCTGATTCTGACATAAAAATTTGAAATAGTATTAAACAAAACTAATAAATAAGCTCACTTTAGAGTTAATTTATTAGAAAGGAATTGCAATATTTTTGTTAAAAAATAAAAATAACATGATTTTTTTAAAAAATGTAACCAATTGTATTAGCAAATACAACCCAAAATCTTATCTATTTATTGAATA
>CAIJME010000215.1 GCA_903821625.1 uncultured Sphingobacteriales bacterium
AGAGAAGCATTGTCTAATGCAATGTTTCGTGTCGAGTTAGAAAACGGACATGAGATCATTGCGCACATTTCTGGTAAGATGAGGATGCACTACATCAAGATTCTACCTGGAGATAAAGTGAAATTGGAAATGTCTCCTTATGATTTGAGTAAAGGCAGAATAACATACAGATATAAATAGGATAAAGATGAAAGTTAGAGCATCCATCAAAAAACGTAGTGCTGATTGTAAGGTGATCCGTCGCAAAGGAGTACTTTATGTGATCAACAAAAAGAACCCAAAGTATAAACAACGTCAGGGATAATATTAATAGTAATAAGTAATAAGTTATAAGTTATAAGTTTCTGACTTTCTACTTATAACCTACAACTTACAACTCAAGGAATTATGGCAAGGATAGCAGGTATTGATTTACCAAGAAACAAAAGAGGAGAGATCGGACTTACTTACATTTTCGGTATCGGAAAGGCAACAGCACAACGAATCTTGAATGATGCAGGTATTGATGTGAATATTAAAGTTCAAGACTGGACTGATGATCAGTTAGCAGCAATTCGTGGTTTTATCAATGATGAAATCAAAGTAGAAGGTGCATTACGTTCTGAAGTGCAATTAAACATCAAACGTTTAATGGATATTGGTTGTTACCGTGGTTTGCGTCACCGTAAGGGATTGCCAGTTCGTGGTCAGCGTACCAAGAATAATTCACGTACTCGTAAAGGAAAACGTAAAACTGTTGCGAATAAGAAAAAAGCAACTAAGTAAGATAGGAGATATTCGATTTGAGATATGAGAATATTTCGAATCCTGATCTTGATTAATTAACAATTTAAGCGGATATGAAGTTTCGGATCCAATTGGATCATACTTCTTGATTAAACAAAAAGAAATAGATAGGAGTGCCGGGATCTAATATCTGATCTCAAGTCTCACATCTCAAATCTCAAAAAATGGCTAAAACTAAAAAAGTTACCAAAAAGCGTGTTGTAATTGTAGAGCCTATCGGCGAAGCACATGTTAACGCTACATTTAATAATATCATAATTACCTTAACCAATCTTCAGGGTCAAACCATTTCATGGTCTTCAGCTGGAAAAATGGGTTTTAAAGGTTCTAAGAAAAATACTCCATATGCCGCCGGACAGGCTGCTGGTGATTGTGCTAAGGTAGCGCATGATCTTGGCCTTCGTAAGGTTCAAGTGTACGTAAAGGGTCCGGGTTCCGGGCGTGAGTCAGCTATCCGTACTTTGCAGACTGCAGGTATTGAAGTAACTACGATCCAGGATATCACTCCGCTTCCACACAATGGATGTCGTCCTCCGAAAAGAAGAAGAGTTTAACACATATAATTAATAATTTTTTTAAAGCTAAGATTCACCCGACATGGTTGGGATGATACTTTAAAAACCACACAAAAATGGCTAGATACACAGGACCCAAGTCCAAAATCGCCCGAAGATTCAGAGAACCAATTTTTGGTCCTGATAAGGCATTAGAAAGAAAAAACTATCCTCCAGGGATGCACGGTACCTCCAGAAAAAGAGGTAAGCAATCAGAATTTGCTGTGCAGTTAATGGAGAAACAAAAAGTTAAATACACTTACGGTGTATTAGAGCGTTATTTCGAAAATCTTTTTCATAAAGCTTCTGCAAAAGAAGGTATTACAGGAGAGAACTTGCTGAAATTCCTTGAGGCACGTTTAGATAATACAGTTTACCGTTTAGGAATTGCTCCAACCCGTTCTGCTGCACGTCAGTTAGTTGGTCATAAGCACATTACTGTTAATGGTGAGATTGTAAATATTGCTTCTTATTCGTTACGTTCTGGTGATGTTATCGCAGTTCGTGAACGTTCAAAAAGCCTTGAAGCGGTTGCACATTCAGTGGCTGCAAGAACAATCAACAAATTCAGCTGGTTAGAATGGGATGCAAATACCTTAACAGGTAAATTCCTGAACTTACCAAGTCGTGAGGAGATTCCTGAAAATATCAAGGAAAATCTAATCGTCGAGTTGTACTCTAAGTAATAGTACTGGCCCTGATCTTTTGGAACAAGGCCATTAATGCACATTTACATTAACATTCATTAGCAAAATATTAAATGGCAATTTTAGCATTTCAAAAACCTGATAAAGTTATCATGCAGAAATCTACGGATTTCGACGGAACATTTGAATTCAGACCTTTAGAGCCTGGTTTTGGTGTTACCATTGGTAATGCTTTACGCAGAATACTTTTATCTTCCTTAGAAGGTTTTGCAATAACTTCTGTTCGTTTTTCAGGAGTTTCCCATGAATTTTCAACCATCAAAGGTGTTGTTGAAGACGTAACTGAGATAATTCTTAATTTAAAGCAGGTTCGCTTTAAGAAAATAGGAGAGTCTGGTGATAACGAAAAAGTATTTGTAATTATTAATGGACAGGATCAGCTTAAGGCTGGTGACATTACTAAGTTCTCAAATAACTTTGAAGTTCTTAACTCCGACCTTGTTATCTGTAACATGGAATCTTCAGTTACTTTGGAGATTGAATTGACAGTTAATAAAGGAAGAGGTTATGTCGCAGCAGAAGAGAACAAAAATACGGATGCACCTCTTGGTGTTATCGCTATTGATTCTATCTATACTCCAATCAAGAATGTGAAGTATTCTATTGAGAACTTCCGTGTAGAGCAAAAGACAGATTACGAGAAACTTGTTCTTGATATTACAACTGACGGATCAATTCATCCAGAAGAAGCTTTGAAAGAAGCTGCTAAGATTCTTATTCACCACTTCATGTTATTCTCTGATGAGAACATCATGCTTGAATCTCAGGCTAAAGAAGAAACTAAAGAAGTTGATGAGGAAATACTGCACATGCGTAAAATCCTTAAAATGGAATTAGTTGATCTTGATCTTTCTGTTCGTGCTCTGAATTGCTTAAAAGCAGCAGATATACGTTCATTGGCTGATCTTGTTTCTTATGATGTTGCTGATATGCTGAAATTTAGAAATTTTGGTAAAAAGTCATTAACTGAAATCCAAGACTTAGTAAAATCAAAAGGTTTATCATTCGGTATGAATCTTTCGAAGTTTAAATTAGACGAAGAATAAATAAGCGAAATGCATAATTCCCGATCCCGCAAGGTTGATCGACGGTATGCACGTGCACAATCAAACAAAAAATGAGACACGGTAAAAAAGTAAACCATTTAAGTCGTACAGACAGTCATCGCAGAGCGATGCTTGCCAACATGGCTTCTTCGCTTATACTACACAAGCGCATTACAACTACACTGGCTAAAGCTAAAGCTTTGCGTGTATATGTTGAACCAATTATTACAAGGTCAAAAGACGATTCTACTCACTCACGTCGTACAGTATTCAGTTACTTACAGAACAAAGAAGTGGTATCTATTCTTTTCCGCGATATCGCTGCCAAGGTTGCTGATCGTCCTGGAGGGTATACTCGTATTCTTAAAATGGGAAACCGTTTAGGTGATAATGCTTCTATGGCATTAATTGAATTAGTTGATTACAACGAAATCTATACTTCAGGTGATTCAGTTGCTGAAAAGAAATCTACTCGTCGTCGTGGTTCAAAATCTAAGAAAGCTGATGATGCTCCTGCTGCAGTAGCTAAAGCTGCTCCTAAAACTGAAGTAGAAGAAGTAGTTGAAGCCTCTGTTGCTGATGAAGTTCAAGCAGAAGAAATTCAGGTTGAAGAAATTCAGGTTGAGGAAATTCAAGCTGAAGAAGTTGAGGTTGAAGAAGCTCAGGTTGAAGAAGTTGAGGTTGAGGAAGTTGAAGAAGTTCAAGCTGAGGAAACTCAAACTGAGGCTCCTGCATCAGAAGATACTCAGGCTGAAGAGAATAAAGAAGAATAATTTTTTTCTAATTTATACAAAAGACCCGCTCATTGAGCGGGTCTTTTTTGTTTTTGGCGTTTATTACGGTATGAAGTCTGAGGTCTGAAGCAGAATCTATCTCAATACTCAATACTCTATACTCTATACTCAAAAAGTAGTTATCTGTAGTTGGTTAGAATTGCCTTCAACTAATCATTTCAAATCATTGCTCCTCTCTGCTTTTAGCTTTCACCTTTCCGCTTTTGACTTTCTTTTGTTGTCTGAGGTCTGAAGTCTGAAGCAGATTCTATCTCAATACTCTATACGCAATACTCTATACTCAAAAAGTAGTTATCTGTAGTTGGTTAGAATTGCCTTCAACTAATCATTTCAAATCATTGCTCTTCTCTGCTTTTAGCTTTCACCTTTCCGCTTTTGACTTTTTTTTGTTGTCTGAGGTATGAAGTCTGAGGTCGGAGGTCAGTTATCAGTTGTCTGTTATCAGGTATGAGTTGGTTAGGTGGTTAGTTGTTAGTTGGTTAGAAAGAATGAATACTGGTCATTCCAAGGCAAGAAACTTCCTTAACTTGATTCATAGGCCTTGTTTCTTTTTATCTGTTAACTGAAGTACGAGGTATGAGGTCTGAAAAAAGCAGAAAATTTCAATTAGTACTAAACAGTCTTTGCTCTTGGTTCTTGGTTCTTGGTTCTTGGTTCCAGTTATCTGAGGTCTGTTGTCTGAGAAGAAGGTACTTATATGAAATGAAGCAGAATCTATCTCTATACTCAATACTCTATACTCAATACTAACTACTCACTACTCAAAAACTGC
>CAIJME010000216.1 GCA_903821625.1 uncultured Sphingobacteriales bacterium
AGAAACAAAGATGAAGGAAACACTGAAAAAACGGTATGAAAACCTAATCTCACAATCTACTAAGTTTAATCAGCAAGATGTTTTTCAGATTTTCATGAATTCCTTCACAGGATCTGTAGATCCTCATACAAGCTATTTTGTTCCTAATAAAGCCCAAGAATTTAATGAAGACCTTGCCCGTACCTTCGAAGGTATTGGCGCCAGATTACAATTGGAAAATGAAGTGGTGAAGATTGCTGAGATCATCCCTGGCGGACCAGCGTTTAAATCAAAAGCTATACAGGCAAACGACCGCATCATAGCTGTGGCACAGGGCAAGGCAGGTGAATTTGTTGATGTGATTGGTTGGAGATTGGATGTGACGGTTACAAAAATTAAAGGCCCCAAAGGAACAATAGTTCGTTTAAAGGTTATACCTGCCGGACAGGAATTATCATCTACTCCTAAAATTGTAGAACTGGTACGGGATAAAGTTGTTCTTGAAGATCAGTCAGCAAAACGAACTATCAAAACGATCACATCAGGAGGTAAATCGTATAAGATCGGAATTATTCAGTTACCTGCATTCTATGCTGATTTTAGAGCGATGCAGGCCGGTGACCCTAACTATAAGAGTACCACGCGTGATGTCAGACTTTTACTCGATACCTTAAAGCGCGAAAAAGTTGATGCGGTTGTTCTAGATCTAAGAAGCAATGGTGGAGGGTCTCTTCCGGAAGCAATCAGCCTTACAGGCTTGTTCATTAAATCTGGTCCGGTTGTACAGGTACGTGATAGAAGGAACGAGATTGAGGTCAGTGAAGATGAAGATGAATCCATTGCATGGACGGGCCCTCTGGGTGTATTTGTAGATAGATTCAGTGCTTCGGCATCCGAAATATTTGCTGGTGCTATCCAGGATTACGGAAGGGGTGTAATTATCGGCAATCAATCGTATGGAAAAGGCACTGTTCAGCAGGGGATTGATATGTCTAGGGTTATCAGCACTACGGATAAATTAATGCTTAAGGGTGCGCAAACGGTAAATGCAAAGGGTTCTCAAGGAGCAAATGTAACCCGAACAAATGCTCCTGAATTTGGTCAAATTAACCTCACCATGGCTAAATTCTATCGTGTGAATGGCAGCAGTACCCAACATAAAGGAGTAGTGCCTGATATCGAATTTCCCACTGTATTTTCTAAGGATAAATATGGTGAGAGTTCTGAGCCTAGCGCATTACCATGGGATACCATTTCTCCAAGCCAGTTCAATCCATTAGCCAGCTTGGATGAAGTTAAACGTAAACTTATTGCATTGCATCAGGAGCGCATGAAAACCTCAGTTGGTTTTAAAGACCTTCAAGAAGATATTGCTGAGTTTGCAAAACGCGAAGCCGAAACATCCATTACCCTTAATGAGGCTCAGCTAAAAAAGGAACGCGATGAGCAGGAAGCAAAATCTCTGCTTCGTGAAAATCAGAAACGCATAGCTAAAGGTTTGGCACCTCTAAAGAAAGGTGAAATAAAACCCAAAGAAGATATCGACTTTATTCGTGATGAAGGGCTGCAGATCATAGCAGATTTTATCCAGATAAAATAAGGAAAGCCCCGGTTCAGCCGGGGTTTTTTATACAGATAGTTTGAACACATGACCCTGGGTCAGAAAGTAATTTCCGATTGGTATGCCAAAAAGAGATGGCAGCAATTTCCCTTTCAGAAAGAAATGGAACTAGCTTTTCTTGTTGGTTACTCCGGATTGTTGAATGCACCCACCGGTAGTGGAAAAACCTTTGCCATGTTCCTGCCTTTTATCGCTGCGTATATTGATGCCCACCCTGATGATTATCTGAGCAGGAAAGACAATGGTCTTCA
>CAIJME010000217.1 GCA_903821625.1 uncultured Sphingobacteriales bacterium
TCAGTTTTTAGGAAGCAGGCGCTTCATCCCTAGAATATCATCCTGCAAAGCCACCAAATCTTCAGGTTCAACGGTATGCAGATCTAAACGAAATAGGGTTGCCATAGAATCAACATTGCCAGATCGGTCGTTAAAGGTTTGCACGATTACATCATCTTCTATAGTTTTGAATAGCAAATGTCCGGAACCAGTATCTCCAAAATAATCCACACTGCTAACTCGGGCAATATTTAGAGAATAATATTCTTGCTTCCCATTTAAATAAGTTTTTCGATACCTTAAAAAGCCTTCATCACTCAATAAGAGCTCACACTTTCTGATTTTTACTAATTCAGATTCGGGATAATGCAATTTATTAAGCCTGACCAGGACTCTTTCTACAAACTGATGAATAGAATCATCCTGCGGTACCGAGGCACTTATCAAAACGAGTGAAACACAAATGAGCATACCACTAATTAGCAATACTCCTGTGTATCTCATGTGCTTACAATACATTATCGTTTAAATATGTTAAAGCCCTAATGTAAAAACAATTAGTGAAAAAAAATATGGAATTAATAAAGCAAAATTAAAATTTAACACCCTGATTTTAACCTAAGCTAACTCTTGTCCACGAATCTTTTGACCACTCATTCTTTACTATTGCATACAAAATTATCGTAGTTGCAGTAAAAGAAAATTCCATGGTTAGCTAATCAGCAGAGCACCATTAAAATAGAAAGATGGAAAATAATTCCTCATCAAAATTCTGTATTTTTGATTATGAATATTTCTGAAAATTCAAGAGTTTGGATTTACCAGGCCAACCGGATCTTAATTGAGGAGGAAGAGCTGGCTATCCTTCAAATACTCCATAATTTCACGGCAGGATGGCTGGCACATGGTCATGCACTGGCTGCAGTTGGTGAGGTACTTCACCATCAATTCATCATTCTTTCAGTTGACGAAGAGGTAGCAGGTGCTACAGGTTGTAGCATTGACAAATCTGTTAATTTAATGAAGGAAATTGAGCAGAAATTTAATCTTAATTTATTTGACAGGTTCAGAATTGCATACAGACAACATAATGAAGTGTTAAACTGTAGTAGGGATGAGTTTGAGGAATTGATAAAAAGTGGTCAGATTAGTGAAGATACCCTTGTATTTAACAACCTGATTACTAATCGACATGAAATGCAAACTGCCTGGGAGATACCTCTAAAGGATAGCTGGCATTCCAGGGTATTTTTATTTTGATCAAGAGTCAAGAACCAAGACAAGTTAAATTGAATTGGTATCCCAATCCTGTTAAATTGATCTCATCAAAAAGGTAATTTTTCAAGCCTTTTCATATTCCTGAGAATTAGCTCCTGTTTATAATAAATATAGCGTGTTGGCCTTGATGGATTCCATCTTAATGGATTTGGTAAAACAGCAATCATTAATGCAGCCCTAGACTTGCTCATGCTTTGTGCTGTTTTTCCAAAGTATTGTTGCGAAGCAGCTTCAGCACCATAGATACCATCACCCATCTCAATCACATTCAAATAAACCTCCAGGATTCGTTCTTTGCCCCATAATAGTTCAATAAGAATGGTGAAGTAAGCTTCGAAAGCCTTTCTGATATAAGATCTCCCAGGCCATAGAAATACGTTCTTTGCGGTCTGCTGACTGATGGTGCTGCCCCCCCTAACCTTTTTACCCTTTTGGTTTTTAACAAAAGCGGTCTCCATTGCCTTAAAATCAAAACCCCAATGCTTCAAAAAGTTAACATCCTCACCGGCAATAGCAGCCTTTTTTAGATTTGAAGATAGTTCATCTATGTTTAACCATGACTTTTCAATTTTCCATTCCTTAGCCTCAACTTTTTGTTCAAAGCCACGCTGAATCATTAAATAAGTGACAGGGGGATTGATAAATCTATAGACCAAAACCCATAAAATTGTAACGGCCAAAAACCAGGTTAGTAATTTGCCCATCAACCTTCCAAACTTTCTCAATTCAATAAAATTTATGTGCCGATTATTTATTCCAAAAAAAATGCCTTCTAAATAAATCAGAAGGCATTAAAAGTATCATTTTTTTCCTGATTATACACCAGACAAAATCTGATGAAAGGAAATTATTCTGCTACTACATCAAAAGGAACTTTAACTTTCACTTCTTTGTGAAGATTAAGGTTTGCAATGTATTCACCCACAAATTTAGGTTCAACATCAAAAGTAATGCGGCGACGATCAACGTCAAAGCCTTCTTTCTTCAATGCATCTGCTATCTGAATGGTATTAACAGATCCAAAGATCTTACCGGTTTCACCAGCCTTAGCACCGATAGAAAGTTTTATACCTTCTAACTTTGCTGCAATTTCAGTTGCATCCTTTTTGATTTTATCTTGCTTGAAAGCAGCTTGCTTTAAATTTTCAGCTAATACTTTCTTTGCAGATTCAGTGGCCAGAGTAGCATAACCCTTTGGAATAAGGTAATTACGTCCAAAACCTGGTCTTACATTCACAACATCATCTTTCTCGCCGAGATTCTTGATGTCTTGTTTTAAAATTAGTTCCATTTCGCTTATCTCCCTCTTATTTTAATGAATCAGTAACGTAAGGTAATAAACCAATATGACGGGCACGCTTTACAGCCTGAGCCACTTTACGCTGAAATTTTAATGAAGTTCCTGTTAAACGACGTGGTAAAACTTTACCCTGGTCGTTAATGAACTTTAATAAAAAGTTAGCGTCTTTGTAATCGATGTATTTGATTCCGTTCTTTTTGAAACGGCAATACTTTTTGCGGTTTTCGTCTACTTTTGGAGCAGTTACGTATTGGATTTGATCTTTTGCCATTATTGTGCTACCTCCTCAGTTTTAGTTTCCTTGTTTTTATTGAAGGCTCCGCTACGTTTCTTCTCACTGAATGCAAGTGCATGCTTATCCAATGAAACAGTCAAAAAACGCATAATGCGTTCATCGCGTCTGTATTCAACTTCAAGTTTGTTAATAAACTCACCCGGAGCTTTGAATGTAGTTAGGTGATAGTATCCTGTTGTCTTCTTTTGAATCGGATACGCTAGTTTTTTCAAACCCCAATTGTCTTCATGGA
>CAIJME010000218.1 GCA_903821625.1 uncultured Sphingobacteriales bacterium
CTGTAAGGTGGTGAAATTTGGCAGACACACCTCCTCGTCTCGGTGGCGAAGATCTGGGAAATACCGTAACAGGGAAATAACTGCTTCGTGAAGGTTCGACTCCTTCCCTTACAGCAAACCTTATTCAACAGGTTTATAATTGGTTAGTTTAGATAAGCTCCTGCCCATCAGGAGCTTATTTATTTACTACAAATTTGAAAATTGCCAATTCTGGATACAAGCTATTTTAGTTCATATTTATCAGCATATCTTTTATACAACTGCTTATGTAGGTTATCCATACTAATGGATCGACCTTGAATAAAAGCTAAGTCAACCTTATTTCCCAGCATATCTAATGCATCACCATCAGAAATGAATAGAGTTGCGTCTTTTCCTATTTCAAGACTACCTGTTGTTTTATCAATCCCCAATATTTTGGCTGTATTCAAACTGATCATGGATAATGCTTGCTCCTTGGTCAAGCCGTAGGTAACTGCTGTTCCAGCTTCGAATGGAAGGTTGCGCTGACGCCAGTATCCGGTTCCGGTTAGTGAATATAGAACTCCACCATCCTGAAGTAATTTTGGTAGCTTATATGGAAGATAAACGTCGTCTTCGGTGCGGTCAGGTAAGGTCTGAGTTTCTACTATAATTACAGGAACTTGATTATCACGAAGCAAATCTGTTACCAGGTATGATTCTGTCCCGCCTACAATCACTGTTGTCATCTTGAATTTCTTAGCAAGATTAACAGCCATAATGATATCTTTTGCCGTATTTACATGGATAAATAGTTTTTTGCTACCATTGTAAAGGCCCTTCATCGCATCAAATCTGGCGTTAAATTCAGCTGGCTTTGACAATTCAGAATAAGCTTTAGCAACGGTTAAATAACTTTCTAATTCAGAGATCTGTTTTTGTTGAGCCTCCTTTGGATCACTTGTTGGAGCCGCTGCGCTCTGACCAAAAAACCCACCTCGAGTTCTTATTACTGGCCAATTGATATGAATACCAATATCATTTTTATAAGATGCATCTTCCCAGTTCCATCCATCTAATACCACTACTGACGATTGACCTGAAACCAATCCGCCTGCAGGAGTAGGCTGTGCCATTAATACTCCATTTGAGCGTAATGTTGGAATAACTTTTGAATCAGTATTATAGGCAATTATTGAACGGATGTGCGGATTAACTTCACCAACATCTCCTTGATCATCTGTACCTCTCGCTCCTGATTCAACTTCTATCAGTCCTAGTGATGTATTTGAGGCAATGAAACCTGGGTAAACATGTTTACCTTTTGCATTTATAATATTGGTGTTACCAGAATTAAATTCCATTCCAATTCCATTTCCAATTCCAGTAATCTTTCCTTTATCAAAGCTGATATAGCCATTTTCAATGACTTGCCCATTACCAGTATGAATAGTAGCCCCAATAATTACTACAGGTTTTGTTTGTGCCTTTGCAGGAATTATTGTGGCTTGTCCGAAGGCGAATCCTGCACATAGCATTAAACCCGCAAAACCTATATATTTTTTCATGTTGATCTTCATTTTTTGATGATTATTGATTTTGTGCTGAAAGGTCGAAGTTCTCTGTAGTTTCACATTCGTAAAGTCGCTGGCGCTGGATGCCTGGGCGTGCAGTTACCGTTCCACTGCTCTTAGCTTCGATCATTTTCTGAATAATCCTTCCCTGATCTGCTTTTAACTCTTTCTGTTTCTGTGAATCAAGATCTATATCCCAATAGGCAATACCATCGACGAATGTTTTTTCTGCTTTTGCATAAATTGACAATGGATTGTCTGACCATAGAACCAGGTCTGCATCTTTTCCAACTTTTAAACTTCCTACCCTGTTATCGATGTGTAGCATTTTGGCAGGATTTAGTGTGACCAGTTTTAAAGCATCTTCTTCACTCATTCCACCATAAGTGATCGCTTTTGCAGCTTCCTGATTCAAACGTCTGGCCATTTCAGCATCATCAGAGTTGAAACCGGTTAAAACACCCACCTCATGCATGATTTTACCATTGTATGGAATAGCCTCAGCAACTTCATTTTTGTAAGCCCACCAATCACTAAAAGTAGAGCCCGCAATTCCACGTTTCTTCATTCCATCAGCTACTTTATAGCCTTCCAGTATGTGTGTGAACGTATTGATTTTGAAGCCCATAGAGTCGGCTAAATGCATCAGCATATTAATTTCAGATTGAACATAAGAATGACAGGTGATAAAACGTTTATTATCCAGTATTTCTACTAAAGCATCCAGCTCCAGGTCTCTTCGTACATTATTACCCTTTACTGCTCTTGCTGCTTTATATTCCTTTGCCCGCGTAAAGGCATCAATAAATACCTGCTCAACACCCATTCTAGATTGAGGGAAACGTAAATTTCCTCCAGGAATCTGAAAGTTACTTTGTTTCACATTTTCACCCAAAGCAAATTTGATGAAGCCATCGCTACCTTCAAACTTTAGTTCTTCGGGGTTTTTACCCCACCTTAGTTTAATCAGCTGAGATTGTCCGCCGATTGGATTTGCTGAACCATGTAGAATTTGTGATGAAGTAACTCCACCTGCAAGTTGACGATAGATATTGATATCTTCTGAAGTGATAATATCGGCAATTCTTACTTCCGAACTAACAGATTGTGCCCCTTCATTTATACCTCCGCTTCCACCTATATGTGAATGCTCATCGATTATACCGGGAGTTAGATGCTTTCCACTTGCATCGATCACTTTTGCAGTTCCTGCACTTAGATTTTTGCCGATTGATTTAATTTTTCCTCCTTCAATCAGAACGTCTGTATTGATAAGCTTTCCTTCTTTCTCATTTGTCCAGACAGTCGCATTTTTAAACAAAACAACTTCCCTTTTGGGAGCATCTGTATAACCATAAGCCATAAATGGGTAGATAACCGGACCTGAAGCAATTATTGGTTTGTTAGGCATTTCCTTTTTTGCCTGATCCTTAAATGATTCTTTAAATATGGCCGTCCATTTTCTACTAGTTCCATCAGTTAAAACAACCTCTCCCTTGAATATTATCGGTGATACTGAGCTGATGTATCCATTTAATCTGATTGTTCCAGCAGGATTCTTTTTTAGATCAAAGTTCATGCTTAACAAATCACCTGTGCGGGTAATATTACCTTTAACCTTGATGCTGTCAGTACCTTTTCGCTCTACATTCAGGTCATAAGAGCCAGTTGTGCCACCAATCTTAATTTCTAGGTCTGCGTTACCTTCTATGTTTAAGGTAAAGCTACCCCTGAGATCAGCGATATCCATTTTGGTTACAACATACTGATTGCCCTGCACCCAATTTTCATAAATGATATTATCTTTTTTGAAGATGTTGTCTGATGTTATAATAAAGTTTGCAAGTTTTCCTTTACTCAATGATCCAACCATTTCAGATACACCCAACATTTCTGCCGGTACTTCAGTTAATGATTTTAATGCTTGCTTTTCAGTTAAACCGTGATCAATTGCAGTTCGAAGGTTAGCCCAAAAATCTTTTGATGCTGTTTCAAGCCCAAAGCTTGTTAATGCGAATTTAATTTCTGCCTTTTCAAGAGCAGATGGATTTGAGGGTGCCAACTCCCAGTCCTTTAATTGGGTATAGCTGATATTTCTTGCATCTGCAGCATCTTCAATATCAAACGGTTTTGGAAAAGTTAATGGGATGATGAAGCTTCCGCCTGTTGCTTTTGCTTCAGCTAAACGTTGGTATTCCTTACCTTCTGTTTTAAATACATATTGCTTGCTAAATTCATCACCAATCTTGTCAGCCCTAAGTACGCTTAAAACATCACTTACCTCAAATATTTGTGAAAGCGACTGGGTCTTATTGAATTCATCTAAAGAGATATTGAATTCATCTTTTTGATTTTTATACCAGGCGGCATCGAGGTAAGTTTGGCGTAATAATGCAATAGAACCCATGAGTGAAGTTGGGTAGCTATTGGTTGAACTTCCCTTGCTGAATGAATAATGAGCTGCTGCCATATCCTTCAATATCACCGTACTTTCATCTTGATCATTTAAGGTTGAAATAAGGGATACTCCTCTTGCAATTCCATCACGACTTACAGATTGTACGGTACCAAAACCTGCTTTTTTGTAGTCTTCTGCTTTCTTGGCATCGACAGTAAAAATTGATCTAACTGCAATTTCAGGCCTAATTGCCTCATTCCAGGCATACGCTCCAGCTTTTGTTGATGTAAATACTTGTGTTCGTCCAAACCCACCTCCTTGTCTGGCACTTGGACTTGATGCTAATCCATAACTCGTGAAAGCATCAATAAATGAAGGATAAATAAATTTACCCTTTAGGTCAATTTTTATGTAGCCATTCGGAATAATTATTTCCTGACCTACGGCCTCTATTTTTTGATTTTTGACTAATAATACACCATTGCTTATTGTTTGCTCCGCATTGACTACTAGGGTAGCGTTAATAAATGCGTATAAGCCAGGTCGTTTATCATATGAGCCATTAACAGGATAAGTTACCTGTGCTGCTACGTCGCATACCTGTACAATCAGGAAACTTAAAAGAAGAAGATATTTCATTTTTTTGGTTTTTAAGAATTCGAATGTAGGGGATATTCAGCTAGTCGCTATGGTCAAATTATAACATTACTGTTACATTTTCAGACCTGCTCTGTTGCTTTGATTTACATGCTAAAAAATAGGGTGTGTATTTATCCAATTCAACTCTTAACTTTGAGAATGAATATGAAAAAGAGAATCATTGTTGAGGTCTTATGTCTGCTTCCATTATTCATTTTGTCTGCATGTACAAAAGATGATAATGAACCGATGCCACAAAGCACGGTGTCACGATTATATGTTTCAAATGCGGATACTGACGCAGCTGTAGCAAATACAATGATCTTTGATCCTGCAGACCAGACTGTATTTAAAGTACCTTATAAATTTGATTCAAAATTGCCCGATGCAAATGGAATACTTTTTAATGCATTTTCCGGAACTGTTTTCCAGGTAAGTAGAAAGAATAAAAACATTCGAACTTTTAAAGTGAATACAGATGGTAGCCTTGCACAAGCAAATTCATTTGTAGATGAGGGGCTTCTGAGTGCCAGAGAAATGGCTTACGACCGAACGCGTGATGTTTTATATGTTTCCAGCAATATCGACAGCGCAATTTATGTGTATACCAAAGCAAGTACCTTAACGGGTACTGTAGTAGCGTATAAAAAATTGAAGCTTAATGGGCAGCCCTGGGGAATACATTTGGATAATAACCGCCTTTTTGTTGTGATTGGTTTGGCGCGTGCCGAGGTTCAGTTGTTTGAAGAAATTTCGGAACTTGCCGTAGGGAATATTAGTGCTACAAAGAAAATAACAATTACCGGAGCTGTCAGGCTAAATGGAATAACCTATTCAGCAGATCGAAATGTACTTCTCTTAACAGATATAGCAGAGGCCACCTCTACTGGATTTGATACTGATGGTGCTATTTATATTATCAAGGATGCAGATGCACAATTTGCTGCTGGAGGTAAAGCAGTAAGTCCTTCAAGTACAATCAAAGGTCTGAATACCTTACTTGGAAATCCTGTTGATATTGCCTGGGATGACAGAACAACAAAAGACCTGATCTATGTTGCAGAAAAAGCCGGACGCAAGATTCTGACCTTTAAATATGCAGATAATGGAAACGTAAAACCGGCGGTCATTGCTGTACTAACGAGTAGCCCTGAGGCTATATTTCTGGATGCGCGCTAACAATTTTAGAATTGTTAATAATGATAATTTTTTCTTTACTTTTGAATCAAACAAAAAATATATGTATTCAACTTTATTAGGCCTTCATTCCGGACTTCGATATATTGTCTTGTTATTATTGGCCCTTGCATTACTAATGGCGATAATTGGTTTGTTTGGAAAGAAACCTTATTCCGAAACTAATCGTAAAGTGAATCTTTTTGCGATGATCTCTACACATACTCAATTTCTAGTAGGTCTGATATTGTATTTTTTTAGTCCGATGGTTAACTATTCAAATATGGCTGTAGCAATGAAAGATGCGATGACCCGTTATTGGACGGTAGAACATTCAGTGATGATGCTGTTCGCAATTATTTTGATTACTGTGGGCCATTCACGCTCTAAAAAGGCAAAAGATGCTATGAATAAACATAGAGCAATTGCTTTATACTACGGTTTGGCAGTTTTGGTTATTATTGTTGCAATTTATCAAAGTGGACGCCCTTTATTGGGGATGTGATAAACTCTGAGAAAAAATTTGCAATCTCAAATTTCTTTATATTTTTGTGAACGATGAAAATGAAACAAAATACTGGCAATTGGTGGCGAAGCTTAATAGTAGCGCAAGGGACAGGTATTTTGAAAGGATAGCATAGTCAAGCAAAATCTAAACAATATATAACCCGGCGCCATAAATCGTCGGGTTTTTTTTTGGTCAGTGATTACCCGAAAATTATATGACCAGTTAAAATTTTATTATGAAGAATTATAAATTATACACCTCCCATAAAAGACTCCTGGCGGATATAACAACTCCAGTAAGCATATACCTACGCTTGAGAGATGTTTTTCCAAATAGCATCTTACTGGAGAGTTCGGATTATCATAGCAGAGAAAATAGTTTAAGTTATGTATGCTGCGATCCGATAGCCGGCATTGTACTGAATGGCGATAAGCTGGAGACCTATTTTCCTGATGGCACTAGAGAGCAATATCCAATCGGTGATCTTGACCTGAAAAAGCATGTTTCAGATTTTAGGAAGCAGTTTGAGTCGACTTCCGATACTGATTTTAAATTCATCTCAAACGGTCTTTTCGGATATTTTGCATACGAAACTATAGAGCATTTTGAAGATATTAAACTGCAGTCTGTCCGGGCAGAGGGAAGAGATATCCCCCTCATGCAGTATCATGTTTACCGGTATATTATAATAATAGATCATTTCAAGAATGAACTTTATCTGCTTGAGCACCGAATGGAAAAGAATGCTCCTGATGGACTTGAAAAGATTCAGTATCTGATACAGAATAAAAATTTTCCTGAATATAAATTCAGTTTAAACGGGGAGGAGAAATCGAATTTTACAGATCAACAGTTTATTGAGCTGGTCGAAAAAGTAAAAAAACACGTTTATCGCGGTGATGTATTTCAAATTGTTCCTTCGCGTGCATTCTCCACCTCATTTTTAGGAGATGAATTTAATGTTTACCGCTCTTTACGATCAATCAATCCATCACCTTACCTATTTTATTTTGATTACGGTGATTTCAAACTTTTTGGATCTTCGCCCGAAGCTCAAATCACAATAAAAAATAATCAGGCAACTATTTATCCAATTGCCGGAACATTTAAAAGAACGGGTAACGATCTTTTAGATGCAGAATTAGCTGAGAATCTGAAAAAGGATGCGAAAGAGAATGCAGAACATGTCATGTTGGTTGATCTTGCCAGGAATGATTTGAGCAGGCATTGTGATCGGGTGGAAGTAAGATCCTTTAAAGAGATTCAGTATTACTCTCACTTGATTCATATGGTTTCTAAAGTAACCGGGCAATTGCAGGATTCAGTTGATCCTTTTGACGTGGTTGGCGACACCTATCCGGCAGGAACCCTTAGCGGTGCACCAAAATACATGGCCATGCAGCTGATTGACAGGTTTGAAAAGCAAAAACGCGGGTTTTATAGCGGAGCAATCGGGTATATGGGTTTTAACGGCGACTTTAATCATGCCATTATGATTCGCTCTTTTATGAGTCAGAATAATGTGCTTCATTATCAGGCAGGTGCTGGTATTGTTGCAGATTCTGATCCGGAAAGCGAGTTGAATGAAGTAAATAATAAGATTATGGCTTTGAGGAAGGCTTTGGAAATGGCTGGGGAGATATGAAGGGCTGAAGTATGAAGTCTGAGGTATGAGGTCTGAGGTATGAAGTATGAGGAATGAGGTCAAGATCGTGTTATCAGTTATCGGTTATCAGACCTCCGACCTCCGGTTTCTGGCCTCCGACCTCAATAAAAATTAGTTTTAATTGAAAAAATAAATACATGAACATATTAGTAATAGATAATTACGACTCATTTACCTTTAACCTGGTACATCTGCTGAATGAAACCGGCCATCAAGCCACCGTTTGGCGAAATGATAAGTTTCAGCTTGCCGATGTCGATGCCTTTGATAAGATACTTCTTTCACCTGGCCCAGGTATTCCATCCGAATCAGGATTATTGCTAGATGTAATTCGTACGTATTCAGAAAGTAAGAGTATACTTGGTATCTGTCTTGGATTGCAGGCAATTGCAGAGGTTTTTGGAGGTGAGTTATATAATCTTACCCGTCCGGTTCATGGAAGGGCTACCGAGATCACTGTTATTGATGATCA
>CAIJME010000219.1 GCA_903821625.1 uncultured Sphingobacteriales bacterium
GAATATCAGGATTAACCGGATTTTTTACCAATACAGGAATGTCTACGCCTTTCAAAGCATCAGCAATTTCCTGAACAGTGAATGGGTTTACTGTTGATCGTGCACCAACCCAAAGAATATCTACTCCTGCAGCTAAGGCCTCTTCAACGTGCTTTGCAGTGGCAACTTCTACAGCTGTTGGCAATCCGGTTTCTTCTTTGGCTCTTTTTAACCAGGTTAACCCAATACTACCGATACCTTCAAACTCACCTGGTCGGGTACGTGGTTTCCAGATACCAGCTCTTAACACCGAAACTTTGCCTGTTTTAGCCAATAAATGAGCAGTAGCCATTAATTGATCTTCAGTTTCTGCGCTACATGGTCCTGCAATTAATAAAGGCTCATTTTTTGTTTCTAACCAAGTATTTATTGGCTGTAATTTTAGATTTAATTTCATCTTGATACGTTGTTTATCCGGTTTAAACCAGAGTTTTAAAGGTTTTTGTTTTTAATTTATTTTGGGTAGCTTATACCTTATCGTTTTTTTGATATTCTCCCATAATGGTAAAGTTGATGGTATATTTCAATACTTTACGGATGGCAGAATCATAGTCAGATTGGTTTTTCCATTCGATATCTACATAAAAATTGTATTCATTACGTTTTCCAAGTACAGGCATTGACTGGATCTTACTCAGATTGATTTTATACTCAGAAAAAATATTCAGCACTTCGGCCAGTGAACCAACAGAGTTTCCAACCTGAAAACTTAGGGATGCTTTATTGACTTCAGTATTTCCAATTGGCTTATCAGCAAGGATCAGGAAGCGCGTAAAGTTTTTCTTGTTTGATTCAATTCTTCGCTCCATTACCTGTAGATCATAAAGCTTTGCCGCCAGAAGGTTGGCAATGGCTGCGGTATCGGTTAGGTTTTCTTCTCTTATTTTTTTAGCGCATGCGGCAGTATCACTACTTTCAATGACCTGCAAATTTGGAAACTCATCAAAGAAATCGCTGCATTGTCGAATGGCTATTGGATGAGACTGAACGTATTTGATATCCTTGAATTTTACTCCGGGTAAGGCCAATAGGTGTAATTGAATAGCCAGGTAAACTTCACCAACAATTGAAAAATTATATTCTCTTAATAGTGTATAATTAGGCAATAAGCTACCTGCTATAGAATTTTCTATAGCCATAACTACGTAATCAGCTTTTTTATCCTTTAAAACCTCACAGGTTTGTTTGAAAGAATCGCATTCAATTGTTTCGATATCATTTCCAAAGAATTTGAATGCTGCTTCTTCGTGGAATGAAGCACGTATACCCTGAATTGCTACTCGCTTTTTTTGCATTTTGTTGTTAAATAAAAAAGTCCCTGCTGGTGGGCAGGGACTTTTTGCTAATTTTTCTATATTAAGATCTATTGCATATTTTCCCCGCTCTTACCGTGGTAGTAAAAATAAGCGAAGTAATATGTAGTTAATTTTTTCATGCTATGATTATCAAATGTAACACAAAATTTAATTTTGCCAAAATTTTAATAAAATATTTTATTTACCGCGCTACGCTCGCAATGACAAAGTAGTGTTTGTAACGACAGAGTAGTGGTTGCAACAATAGAATAGCATTTGTCTTTGCGAGGAGGCACGACGAAGCAATCTCATTAATAGTTTTGATTTGTCTTTGCGAGGAGGTACGACGAAGCAATC
>CAIJME010000220.1 GCA_903821625.1 uncultured Sphingobacteriales bacterium
ATTATTTAAATATATTAACTAATCTTTGTTTTACCAATAGAATAATAATTATGCCAACATTTGATATAGTAAGTAAGATTGACGGTCAGACCCTCGACAACGCAATAAATACAGCAAAAAAAGAGATTCTCAACCGTTACGATTTCAACGATTCTAAAAGTACTATTGAACTTGATAAAAAATCTAACGAAATTACGATCGTTACTGAAAATGATATGCGTCTAAAAGCTATTCAGGATGCGATCATTTCGCGAATGGTGAAACACAGCCTTGACCCTGGAAGTATGGATCTTGGAAAGGAAGAATATGCATCCGGCAATATGCTTCGTAAAGAAATCAAAATTAAAGAAGGCATAGATAAAGAGGTTGCCAAAAAGATAGTCAAAAAGATAAAAGATAGTGGCTTAAAAGTTCAAGCTTCAATAATGGACGACCAATTAAGGGTTCAGGCCAAGAAGATAGATGATCTGCAAGCTGTTATTTCTTTATGCAGGACTGAAGATTTTGGACAACCATTACAATATATTAATATGCGAAATTAGTCGAGCATCAATATCACAATTCCATTTATACCATTTTTGCAAATTTGGTATCCTATTCATCAATATCTTGAATTGGAACCAATAGCTTTGATTTTGATAATAGTATAGTTAAATGCTTGATGGCTAGGAAGAAATCTGTACTACACGGGCAAACATTAAACGTAAATTTGAGTTTAAAACCAAAAAACTAGTCCCGACCCCCAATTTCCAAGGCCATAAAATAGATCCACTATACTGGATCTAAACAGACATTATTCTTTTAGAATATCTTGAATGGATTTAATATCCCATTAGGATCAAAAGCAGATTTTATCCCACGCATAATATCCAGATGAGCTTTAGTGTACTTAATATCCATATATTCTTTCTGAACTAAGCCTATCCCATGTTCGCCAGAAATTGTGCCACCCAGAGCAACGGTCAGTTCAAATATCTCTCTGATACCCTGTTTTAATTTTGTATTCCAGTCAAGGTCAGACATCGTTCCCTTGATAATATTTACATGCAGATTGCCATCCCCTGCATGCCCATAACAAATAGACTCGAATCCAAAACGCGCACCTATTTGCTTAATTCCACGGATAAGCGCAGGCAATTCAGAACGGGGAACCACTGTGTCTTCTTCTTTATATATTGAATTAGATTTCACAGAAAGAGGCATGGTTCTTCTCATTCGCCAAATTGACTCTTTTTGAGCTGAAGTTTCTGCTAATAAAACCTCTGAACAGGCATTTTCTTCTAAAACGATATTTATTTTTTCACAATCAGCAAATAGTAATTCAAGATCATTGCCATCTACTTCGATCATCAAAAAAGCCATGGCCTCATCTTTCAGATCAAACTGAAAATGATCATATTCCATTACCCATTCTACAGCTCTTCTTTCCATAAACTCAAGAGTTGATGGAATTATGCCTGCCCTAAAGATTGCTGAAACTGCTGCACATGCTTGTTCATTGTCGGGAAATGAGGCTAGCATCAACAGGCTTTGCGAAGGAGCTGGTATTAACTTTAAAACTATTTTAGTAATTATGCCCAGAGTGCCTTCGGAACCAATCATTAACTGCGTCAAATTATAACCAGAAGCATTTTTCAAAGTATTAGCACCAGTCCATATAATTTCTCCTTCTGGCAAAACAAGTTCAAGATTTAAAATATATTCTCTGATAGTTCCATACTTAACCACTCTTGGCCCACCGCTTCCATGTGCAACATTACCGCCAATATAACAGGAGCCCTTGCTGGATGGATCAACCGGGTAAAGTAGTCCCTTTTCGGCTACGGCATTCATGAAAAATTCAGTGATCACTCCTGGTTCTACTGTGGCTTGCAAATTGCGCTCGTCAATTTCGATTATGGAATTGAACCTTTCCATTGAAATAACCAATCCACCTTTAACAGGCAAGGCGCCCCCGCTTAATCCGGTTCCTGCCCCTCTTGGCGTAACAGGTATTTTATACGTGTTACATAATTTCATCAAATCTGATATCTGATTTGAGGTATTAGGCCTTACAACTGCCTCAGGATAATATACCAGATCTTCTGTTTCGTCGCGAGCGTATTTTTCAAGGTGTTCAGCTTTAGAAAAAACGTTTTCAGCCCCTACAATTTCTATAATCTTAGTTAAAAAATCTGTGGTGATAGGATTGAATTGCATATTACCGTTTAAAAATCAATTCAATAGCTGAGTTTTTTACTTCTGCTCCCATTGGAGGATACATTTTGCGGATAGATACACGAATATATTGAACTGCTAAAAATTCATGTCTTATTCTCTCTAGTATTCCATGAGCAACTGTTTCAATTAATTTTCTGGGGATTTTCATCTCCTCAGATGCGATCTGAAACAAGCGTGCATAGTTGACTGTATTAGATAAATCATCTTCTCCATTACCAAATACATTAAGCATAGTATCAATGTCAAGAATGAATTCAGCACCCAAAACTTGTTCTTCAGGATAAAATCCATGAAACGAAAAAAAGCGAGCACCTTCTAAACTAACTTTTTGACTGATTGTTCCCATAAAACAAAAATATATTATTTAAACCACATCTGGGATGAATGGTTCATTTGAATAAATAAACCAAGAATTAGATTAGAAAATATTATCTTCATTTCAGAATTATTTTATTCATTTATTTCCGAAAAAATTAAGTTATGAAACGTACTTTTTTGTTCAATGCAATTTTAATAGTTGCTTTTAATAGTGTAAATGCCCAACAAACCGCCAACCCAAAAGACACAGAAGTTTGGTCGCCAGTACCTAAAATGGTGAGTTTTCAAAACACTCCAGCAGATGCAATCATCCTGTTCAATGGAGGGAATCTTGACCAATGGATAACTGTAAAAGACAAATCAGCTGCAAAATGGACTGTTCAGGACAATATATTTACGGTAAAAAAAGGAACTGGAAGTATCGAAACAAAACAATCCTTTTCAAATTATCAGCTACATATTGAATGGTTGATACCTGCAAATATTACCGGAAGTGGTCAGGCAAGAGGTAATAGCGGACTCTTTTTGGCTTCAACTGGCATAGGAGATGGCGGTTATGAACTTCAAGTACTTGATTCTTACAATAACTCAACTTACAGTAATGGTCAGGCTGGAAGTATTTACAAACAAGCAATTCCTCTGGTAAATGCATCTAAAAAACCGGGAGAATGGCAATCGTATGATATTGTTTGGAATGCCCCTATTTTTAATGACAACGGAAGCTTGAAATCTGCAGCCAGAGTTACCGTATTACATAACGGAATTCTTATACAGAACAATGTTGAGATAAAAGGAGAAACAGTATATATTGGTGCTCCATTTTATAAAAAACACGGACCATCACCAATAAAATTGCAGGATCATGGCGACCCAAGTGAACCAATAAGCTTTCGTAATATCTGGATTAGAGAACTATAATAGAATGGGATCTTAATTCGATCTCTATTGTTTAAAAATATCTGAACTGTCATAACTTCACAGCTTCTTGCCAGTTCAGATATGATCTTAAAATTCAGTCAATGGTTTCATTGTCAATAAACTGATAATAAGAACCCTAGCCCAAATTCTCGCATTCTCCTTTAGTTTTAAAAAGTTAAAAAGGTAATTACTTGCCCTTCTCCTCTAAAATTCGTATTTTTGTAATTAAAGCATTAGCTATTCTTTATTCACACCTGCAGATCAATTCGCGAAATCTGGATATCGGCCCTAACTGTTTCATAAACAGCAAATCCAATAACCTGATTAATTCTCTTTGTCGAATTCTTATTATCTATCCGCAGACAAATATAACCGGATAGTAATTTTATACTTAAAACTGCAATATATGGCTAAATCACAGGCTACCTTCATGAAGAAGCAACTCGAAAAAAATAGAGCGAAAAAGAAGGAAGATAAGGAGCATCGCAAACAAGAACGTCAACAAAATTCTACAGGAGGAAAATTGGAAGATATGATGGCTTATGTAGATGAGAATGGGGAGCTTTCATCAACCCCGCCAGAATTAAAACAACCCAACAAACAATCTGAGAGAAAAATCTAATAGTATATTTAGATATCCTCCATTAATACATCGAGGTCTTTTGTAATAATGAAAACTACAAAACAATTTTAAAATTGAAGATCAATCAGTATTTCATTTCAATTCCATTTTAGGGAATGTAAACGTATTTTCATGTTTAAAATAGATTTTAATCATGAAAAGAACATTACAGTCCTTAAAATTTAGATAATAAGGAGTTTAAAATCCTTGTTATAAAAGAATACTTATTTTGAAGGAAATTCAGGCAAATTCATCCAGTGAGTAAAATCTTCTAACTCCACCTGATCATCTGCAACTACAAACTTATTGTAGATCTCACTGTAAAAACCAAAATAAATTTGACCACCATCAAATAATAATACATCTTTTGCCTGCTCAGGCAACTCCTCTTTAACCAATTTCCAAATCATACCCTAAAGATATTAAACTATTATTAAAATGGACAATCAGATTAGTAATGTCATGTTGATTTATTACAATTATCTAATTAAACCAAGCATTATAAAAAAATACATCACTCTTGATTTTTATACTATTCATAAACTAATTTTCGGTGAACATATTAATGCCTATTGCAATGGTATTAGAATCAAATTTTCAAACCTATTTTAGTAATTTTGAAAATCTAATCAAAGGCCATGCAAAGTTCAGAATCAAACGCTATTCACAGATCATCCAAAAAAGATCTTTATGAAGCACCAGATTATTATCTTATAGATGATCTATTAAGTGAGGAGCATAAGTTAATTCGGGATAGTGTTCGTAGCTGGATAAAAAAAGAATTGAGTCCAATAATTGAAGACTTTGCTCAAAAGGCTTTATTTCCTAAGCATCTGATTCCGGGACTTGCAGAAATTGGTGCATTCGGGCCCACAATTCCGGCAAATTATGGTGGCGCCGGACTAGACTATATTGCCTATGGATTGATCATGCAAGAAATTGAACGAGGCGATTCAGGAATTCGTTCTACAGCCTCAGTACAAGGTTCATTGGTTATGTATCCTATTTATGCCTATGGATCTGAAGAGCAAAAAAAATATTATCTCCCAAAACTTGCCTCTGGTGAATTCTTGGGCTGCTTTGGGTTGACAGAAGCTGATCATGGTTCCGACCCTGGCAGTATGATCACGAACATAAAGGATATGGGTGATTATTATCTATTAAATGGAGCTAAAATGTGGATTTCAAATTCTCCTTTCGCTGATATTGCGATCGTATGGGCAAAGGATGAAGAAGGAATTATACGTGGCTTAATCGTGGAAAAAGGAATGGAGGGCTTCAGCGCGCCCGAAATACATAGTAAATGGAGTTTAAGAGCTTCTGCAAGTGGCGAGCTGGTTTTCGATAATGTGAAAGTTCCTAAAAAGAATATTTTACCGAATATAA